>CAZRFG010000072.1:0-12428 GCA_964599205.1 uncultured Victivallaceae bacterium | reverse complement strand
GCCTTCGCTGCGGGTGATGGTGTTGGGGGCGACCAGCTTGACCTTGATACGGAGGCCGATGAGGCTTTCGATGGCGGCGGAGAGTTTCTGGTGGAGGGCCTCGATTTCGCGGACCTGGTCGGAGAAGAGGGACTCGGTGATTTCGACGTCGACTTCGATATTATCGAGGCCTTTGTCGGAGTAGAGGATGATCTGGTAATGGGGGAGGGTGCCTTTGACCGAGAGCAGGGCGCTTTCGATCTGGGACGGGAAGACGTTGACGCCGCGGATGATGAACATGTCGTCGCTGCGTGAGCTGATGCGGTCGATCCGGCGCAGGGTGCGGCCGCAGGCGCATTCGCCGGGCATGATCCGGGTGAGGTCGCGGGTGCGGTAGCGGATCATCGGCATCGCCTGTTTGGTCAAGGTGGTCAGGACGAGTTCGCCGATTTCGCCGTCGGGCAGGACTTCGCCGGTTTCGGGGTTGATGATTTCGGGGTAGAAGTGGTCTTCGAGGATATGGAGGCCGTTGTGGCAATGGCACTCGATGCCGACGCCGGGGCCGATGATTTCGGAGAGGCCGTAGATGTCGAAGGCCTTGATATTGGCGCCTTCCTCGATGCGTTTGCGCATCTCGTGGGTCCAGGGCTCGGCACCGAAGACGCCGACCCGGAGCGGGAGTTCGCGAAGGTCGATGCCTTCGGCCAAGCCCTGCTCGATGATGAAGTTGAAATAGCTCGGCGTACAGCAGATCGCGGTGGTGCCGAAGTCGCGCATCAGCATCAGCTGGCGCTGGGTGTTGCCGCCGGAGACCGGGATCACGGTTGCCCCCAGCGCTTCCGCGCCGTAGTGGGCGCCGAGGCCGCCGGTGAAGAGGCCGTAGCCGTAGGCGATCTGGACGATGTCGCGGCGGGTCATGCCGACGCTGGCGAAGTTGCGCTTGACCACTTCGGCCCACATTTCGATGTCATGGGCGTTGTAGGCGACGACGATCGGCTTGCCGGTGGTGCCGCTGGAGGCGTGGAGCCGGACGATTTCGTCCATCGGGCAGGCGAAGAGGCCAAAGGGATAGGTGTCGCGGAGGTCGGTTTTGACCGAGAACGGCAGTTTCGCAAGGTCTTCGAGCGATTTGATGTCTTCGGGGGTGAGCTTGAGCGCAACCATCCGGTCGTGAAAGAGCTTGACGCGATTAAATGCATGACGCACGATATTTTGCAATCTGGCGAGCTGAAGCGAGCGCAGGTAGTCAAGCTTGACGTAATCCAGCGCACTCAAATCATCATTTAAAAGCAGCGAAGACATGATTTTTCCTGAAATTTCCCGGTGCGGCGCGCGATCACGGACCGGTGGAATGGCGCACCGTTTCCCGGGGACGGTTTGATAATTACTGATTCGGTTACTATAAACCCGAAAATTCACTTTCGCAAGTATTTCCGTGCTTTTCGCGTTGATTTTTCGCGGTCGGCGCGATATTTTAACGGGACTATGAAGAGTGAAAAGATTATTTTGCCGGTCGCCGCGGTGCTGCCGGAGTTGCGGTCGAAGCTGGCCGAGCGCGGCCTCGCGGTGCTGTCGGCTCCGCCCGGCGCGGGCAAGACCACGCTGACGCCGCTGGCGCTGCTGGCGGAGGTTCCGGGCCGGATCCTGCTCCTGGAGCCGCGCCGGGTGGCGGCGCGGGCGGCGGCGGCGCGGATGGCTTCGCTGCTCGGCGAAAGCGTCGGCGAAACCGTCGGCTACCGGGTGCGCGGCGACGTCAAAGTCGGGCCGAAGACCCGGATTGAAGTGGTCACCGAGGGAATGGCGGTCAACCTGATTCAGGGCGACCCCGAGCTGCGCGGCGTCGGGACGGTGATTTTCGACGAATTCCATGAACGGAATCTCGCCGGCGACCTCGCACTGGCGCTGGCTTGCGACATCCGCGACAATCTGCGCGACGATCTGCGGCTTCTGGTGATGTCGGCGACCCTCGAGTGCGAACGGGTCGCCGTGCTCCTCGGCGACGCTCCGATCGTCAAAAGCGAAGGCAAAATGTACCCGGTCGAACTTCATTGGGGCAACGGCTTTCCCGACGGGCGCGAGATCGCGGCCCGGACCGCGGCGCTGGTGCGGCGGATCGTCGCAAGCGAAGCCGGGAGCGTCCTCGTATTCCTTCCCGGCGCGCGGGAGATCGAGGAGACGGCGGCGCTGCTCGCCGACCTTGCGGCGCCGGATCTGAGGATCGCCCCGCTTTACGGCGCGCTGGATAAATTTGAACAGGATTGCGCGATCGCCGCGCCCTCCGTCGGGATTCGCAAAGTGGTGCTGGCGACCAATATCGCCGAAAGCAGTCTGACCATCGAAGGGGTCCGGGTGGTGGTCGACACCGGACTCGAGCGCCGGATGCGTTTTCTTCCCGACTGCGGCATTTCGCGGCTGGAACTCGGCCGGATTTCGCGCGCGTCGGCGGCGCAGCGGGCCGGGCGGGCGGGGCGGCTTGAGCCCGGCGCGGTCTACCGGCTGTGGAGCGAAATCGACCACCGTACGCTGGCCGGGAACACCCGGCCCGAACTCGGCGACGCCGACCTCGCGCCATTGGTGCTGGAACTCGCCGCGTGGGGTAGTTCGCCGCATCAGCTCCGCTGGCTTGACCCGATTCCGGAGGGCGGCTGGGCGAGCGGCGTCGAACTTCTCCGAGAACTCGAAATTCTCGACGAGGCCGGACGCTTGACCCCGCTCGGGCGCAAGGCGGCCAAGCTCAACATCCACCCCCGGCTCGGGGTGATGATGCTCGAAGGAGTCAAGCTCGGCTTGACTTCGCTTGCCGCCGAACTCGCGGCGCTGGTCGAGGAGCGCGACCTTGCGCCCCGCGCCCCCGGCGTCGAAATCGAATGGCGCTTGACCGAGTGGCGGCGCAAGAGCCGCGATTTTTTTCAGCACAACGTGATCCGCGACGGTCTCCTCCGTCACTTCGGCGAGAGATATCAGGTGCAGGATACCGCGCTGGCCGGAGTGCTGCTCGGTTTCGCCTATCCCGACCGCATCGGCCGCTCGCGGGCGCGGCTGGGGACGAGTTACCTTCTTTCCGGAGGCAAAGGGGTCGAGCTGCGGCCCGGCGATGACCTTTGCGCAAGTGAATTCCTGGTCGCTCCGGTGCTCAACGGCAACCGGATCCAGCTTGCCGCGCCGCTCGCGCCGGACGACCTCAAACGCTATTTCGGCAGTCGTCTGGTCGAGCGCGACCGGGTCTTTTTTGACCGCGACCGCGAACGGGTGGCGGCGGTGCGCGAAACGGCTTTGGGGAGCCTGGTGTTCAAAAGCGCTCCGCTCGAATCTCCCGAGCCCGCCGAATGCGCCCGGATGCTGGCGCAGGCGGTCGGCGAAACCGGGCTTCACGTGCTTGGACTCGATGACCCGGCGGAGAATTTGCGCTGCCGCGTCCGTTTCGCCGCCGCGCTGACCGGGGGCGACTGGCCGGACTGGAGCGACGCGGGCTTGCTCGCTTCGCTCCCCGAGCTGCTGGCGGCCCGGCCTGAAGTCAAATCTTTCGCCGACCTCCGGCGTTTGCCGTGGGCGGAGTTGCTGCGTTCTTCCTTGAGTTATCAGCAGCGTTCGCCGCTCGACCGCGATTTCCCCGAGCGTTTCGAAGCCCCGACCGGGTCGAAGCTCAAAATCGATTACCGCACCGATGTCCCGGTGCTCGCGGTGCGGGTCCAGGAGCTCTACGGACTCAAGACCCATCCGACCCTCGGCGCAGGCAGACTTCCGCTCAAACTCGAATTGCTCTCCCCGGCCCACCGGCCGATTCAGATCACCTCCGACTTGCCGCGCTTCTGGCGTGAAAACTGGCAGATCGTGCGCAAGGAAATGCGCGCCGCCTATCCCAAACACGTCTGGCCGGAGGAGCCCGCCGACGCCGCGCCGACCACCCGGGCCAAGCCGCGCGCCTGACGGCGGGGCGGCGCATGCTGACTTGTACGGTCATCTTTCAAGAAGATGGAAGACTAATTCTTTTCCGCATTATTTCCTCAAATCGGGTTTGATTTTTCAACTATATCATGATAAACTAACGGTATATCGATTGAGTGTTTGGTATTTTCCTGAAATGGAGTGGTATGGAGAAGCTTCGCCGAACCAAGAAGGTCATTCTGGTTGAAGAGTTTGCAGAGAAGATTAAGAACGGCGGGCTGGCCCCCGGAAGTATTTTTCCGAATATCGATGAACTGATGCTCCGTCACAAGATCAGTTCCGGCACCGCCGGGAAAGTCATCAATTGCCTCGGCAAACTCGGCTTGCTCGAAATCTCCCGCGGCCGCCGGACCAAAGTCAAGCTGGTGTTGCCCAAAGGCGATCGCCCGGTGCTGGACAAACCGATTGCGCTGTTGAGTCCGAGCATGGAGTTTTTCCGTCATTCGCGCTGGCGCGAGTGGACGCTGCATTATCTTCAGCGTTCGCTGCTCGACCACGGCAATCGGGCGCTCTGGCTGGCCGATATCCATGATTGCAAACATGCGGCCGAGGCGTATTCCGGATTTATCGTGATCGGGGAATTTATTCCGGAAAATTTGTGGCAGAAGCTCCGGGAGCTCAATCTTCCTTGCGTCCGGTTGTCGTTTGAACGGCCCTATCCCGACGCGGTTTTTTCCGACTACCGGCCGGTGATGGATCGCATCGCCCTTTTTCTGGCCGAGCGGGAGTGCAAAAAGCTTCTTTTTGTTTTCACCAGCCAGACCGAGGCGAGGCTGTCGTATGCATGGTACCGGAATCACGGTTTCTTTTTTACCGCCGGGCATTACGGCATCACCGAGCAGGATTGTCACAATGTGGTGGTCTCTCCGGACGACAGCGCGCTCGGCGAAGTACTGCGGACCGCGCTGCTCAATGCATCCGAAAAAGTGGCGATCATCACCGCCACCGCCGTCTACAATCAGCATCTCGCCACCATTATCTCCGATTTCGGCCGCCGGCCGAAAGTCGATTTTGAGCAGATCACGCTGAGTCACGTTCCCCGTGAAGTCAGCATGGGCTCCTATGTCGACATCAAGTGCGAACTCATCGTCGATAAATTGATCGATCTTTTTTACCGCCGCTGCGCCGAATCGAAGCCGCAGATCGCCGAAATCGTCTACCCCGAGTTCATTCCCTGCTGAGCCGGCTCAGCCGAGTTCGGCGGAAATCTCCAGCGCGGCGCGGCGCGCCATTGCAACCAGCTCCGGCACCCGGTCGCGCAAATAAAGCTCCGAACCCGAGATGCTGATCCCGGCAAAGGCGACTCCGGCGCCGTCGCAGAGCGGCGCGGCGATGCAGAAAACGCCTCGCTCATGTTCGCAGTTGTCGAGCGCATAGCCGGCCTGGCGGATGCGGTCAAGCTCTGTGCGCAGCGTTTCCGCGTCAGTGATGGTGGTTTCGGTGAACTTCTCAAAGACGACCGAGTCGATCAGTTTGCGCTGGTTGGCCGGCTCCTGAAAGGCGAGGATGACTTTGCCGACCCCGCTGCAGTAGAACTTGCCGAGATTGCCGATCAGCGAGGCCATCCGGACCGAACGGCTGCCCTCGACCTTGTCGATATAGACGATGGCGTCGTTGCGCAGTTCCGCGAGGTGGATGGTTTCGCTGGTTTCCTCGGCGAGCCGGGCGAGGATCGGGTGGGCGACTTTGACCAATGGATTCTGGCGCATCGCCTGACCGCCGAGCCGCGCCGCGGCGGGTCCGAGGGTGAGGGTGGCGTCGTCTTTGCGCAGGAAGCGCCGCTCGACCAAAAATTTGACCATCCGGAAGAGGGTGCTGACCGGCAGTCCCATTTCGGCGGCCAGCGCTTTGGCGGTGATGCCGTTGGGCAAACGCCCCACCGCTTCGATGATATCGAGCGCTTTGGCGAGGCTTTTCTCTCCGTTTTTGGTCTCTTTCATAACTATACCGCCCGGTTTAATGCTGTTTCGTCGACAACATACATCCGAATCCCTTTTTTTTCCAGTACCCGCCGCAATTTTCTGGCTTGCCGCGATTGAAGATCTGGTGAAATTCAATTTTTTCCCTTGTTTTTTATTTTTTTCCCTTGTTTTTTATTTTTTTTGGTTTATAATTAGAATCGATATAAATGAGAATCAATTCTCATAATGTGGTATCAAAAAAGATGCCAGCAAACCAAGATAAAGGAAATGTGATCATGAATGAACGTGGCGCTTCTCGAAACTTCACTCTGATTGAGCTCCTAGTGGTAATCGCGATCATCGCGATTCTCGCTTCGATGCTGCTGCCGGCATTGAATAAGGCGCGGGAAAAGGCCCGTGATGCCAACTGTATCAGCAATGCCCGTCAGATCGGCGGCTACTTCCAGTATTATATCGAAGACAACCAAGGCTACTATCCGAATAGCTCTGCCGGCAATATCTACAGCGGTGTCGGCGGCGGCAATGCTTCCTACGAACCGATTTGGAATAATGTGCTGGCCGTGCTTTATGTTTCGAAAGAACCGAGGACTGTCTGGAATATGCGCTTATTCAACTGCCCGTCCCGCGTTCGCCGGTTGCAGACTCCGGGTGGCGCCAACGGCGACACCGGCCGGATTGCCTACGGTTACAACCGGCGCGGACTCGGCAACGTCGGAACCTCGCCGACCAAGGCCAATCAGATCAAAAAGCCGAGCCGGATTATCGTCGTCGCCGACGCCATGCGCTGGAGCACCGGTTCGCTCGGTTCGGGGATTATGGCGGATTGGTTCGAGCCATCCTATCTTCTGGATGACAGCATTTCGCCGACCGCCACGGTGAGTTCGAGCAATCAGTACGCGCCGGATTTTGTCCACTCCGGTGCCGCCAATGTGCTTTATGGCGACGGTCATGTCGCCAAAGGTCGCGGAGAACGAGCTTTTCCCAATAAATCGTATGCTGAAGGTGCTGATTTTGCTCAGGCTACCGCCTTTTCGCCGAATCCTTGGACCAAAACCGGTGACAAGCGTTGAAAAAAACCATTTGGCGTGGAAATTTAAGATTGCATAGCGCTATTTCTTTTTTTTATTTTGAAAGGATGACAATGAAAAGATTTCTGATGATTCTAACGTTGATTGCCGCCGCGCACGGTTTCGCCGCCGCTCCGGTCAGTCGGGAAGATGCGATCAAAGCCGACCTCGCGGAAAACCGGGCGCTGATCGCGAAATACGGTTCGATCGAAGCCCTGGCCGAAGCGATCAAGCCGGGCATAGAGGCGAACAACCGCTCAGCCGAGCAAAAGGAGCCCGGCAAATGGGTCGGAGATTCTTATTATTCACCCGGTATTGTCACCATCGAAGAAGACGACTTCGCCGAATTCAAGGATGCGGCGATCCGTCTCGACCGTTTCTGCAAGAGCCGCAATATTGATCTGATTATCGTCCGGGTTCCCGCCCGGCAGGAGCTCGCGCTGGCCCGCTTCGCCGGCATGCCGGTCGAGCCGGACGTCAGCAATCCGTGGTACCGGCAGCTGGAAAAAGAACTGCTCGAAGCCGATGTCGAGTACATTGACGGACTCAAGCCGGTTGGCCGGAGCAAAGGCGATTATCCGCTTTATTACTGGTACAACGTTCCCGGCGAAGGACACCCCGCAGAAGGCGCGCTTCAGGCGGTCGCCGCCGAAGTCGCCAGCCGCCTCGCGCGTTACAATCTGCCCAAAACCGGCGATTATCATTTCGCACAGATTGAAGACACCTTTGCCCGCGGCGACGCCGGTCATCCTTATCCCGCCGGCAACCCCCGATACGAGGCGGGCAAACTGGCCAAATACTCGGTTCTGCTCGATCAGGACGGCAAAGCGCCCCAGATCGGCGAGGAAAACCGCTCGCCGGTGCTCTTCATCAGCGATTCCTACGGCGCCTACACCGGTGGTCGCGAAAAGGGTGGCAGCATGCCGCATTACGTGATGGCGCATACCTCCCACCAGCCGGATTGGATGTACCGTAGCGCCAGCAGCGAGGGTGCGGCGACCTTTCTCGCCCGCAAGGGCGCGGACTTTGTCAAGGGGCGCCGGGTGATAGTTCTCAACGCCCATCCCAACAGTCTCAAATGCAGTTCACGGTTGCCGGATGAAGATCTGCTTTATATTGCTCCGGAGCGCATTCATCCGCTGCTCAAGTTCGATGCCAGAAATTGGAATGAGCTTAATTTGACCACTCCGGCCGGCGGCGACCGCATTCTGCCCGACGGCGGTTTGCGACTGGCCACGGTCAATCCGGCGCTTCCCAAAATGCCGCGTAACGCGCTCAATGCCAAAATGACCGTCAAACTTCCCGCCGAAGCCGTTGCCAAATATCGCGCGGTGCTGGTAGAGTGCTTGCTCCGCAAGCACAGCTACGCCAAGTGGACGGTCACTTCCGGCAAGAACTATCAGCGCGACTTCATGTCAACTTCGGAAAAAGTCCCCGCTATCGCCATTCCGATCCGGCTTGACGGCGACACTGTGACGATTGAGCTGCCGAGCGTTCAGAATGAAATGATTATTGACGCCATCACTGTTTCCGGCATCGACTTGTGAGGCAAATATGATGATCAAAACGTTGTTTACGAGCTTGCTCGGGTTGATCTGTTTTGCCTTCTTCGCGGCGGATGTGGCGGTGATTTATTACCGGAAACCGAGCCGGCTTGACGCGATCGACGCGCCGCTCAATCCAGATCGTGTCGAAATTGTCGAACAACCCTCTTTCGCCAAAGGCAAAGGGGTGGCGCTCAAGAGCGGCATTGAACCGCTGGTCACTTCACGCAACGATCACACCCCGGAACTCACTTTCCAGATCCGGGCCGAAAAACCGGGCCGCTTCCGGCTCACCGCCCATACCGCCGCCGATGCCTATGGTCAAAGTCTGATGCGAACTTGGCGCAAAGAGGACAAGACCTACCTTGCCAAGTTGCGGTTTGACGACGGACTGCCGACGCTCCGGCACTGTTTTTCGCCTTGGCGTGCCGTGGACAAGAATGCCACCACTCTCGGGACTTTTGACCTGACCGGAAAGCCGCAGAAATTGACGCTTCAACTTCCGCGCGGCGTCCGGCTTGAACAACTTGAATTTCGGCTCTGCGTACCGCCCGAAGCCCCCGCGCCGATGCTGAATTACCAGCCCGCCGTCACGCCGCCTTCGCGGCATCCGCGCCTCTGGTTCAATCCGGCTTCGCTCGAAGTCACCCGCCGCAATCTCGAAAAATCGGAGCATCGCGAAATTTACGCCAAAATCCGCGCATCGGCTCACGCCCCGTTCAAGGGCTTCGCGTCGGGGTGGGAAGCGCTGGCCGATCCCAAACTCGAAACGGTGATCGTCAATCAGGCCTTTGTCGCGCTGATGGAAAACGACGCCGTTCTCGGACGCCGGGCGGTTGAACATATGATAGACTACCTCGGTCAGGTGACCTTTGACAACACTGGCGACATTACCCGGATCGTCGGCGGAACGATCTATGCCGCCGCGCTGGTGTATGACTGGTGTTATCCCTATTTCAAGCCGGAGGAACGGCAGTATTTCCGCGAGAAAATGCTTTCATTCGCCTTTGACATGGAAGTCGGCTGGCCGCCCGCCCGCCAGTCGATCGTCTGTGGCCACGGCAACGAATGGCAGCTCTGCCGCGACCAGCTGGCGATGGCGATCGCGGTCTATGACGAAGACCCGACGCCGTATCGCTATCTGGCCTGGCATGTGTTCGAAAATCTGGTTCCGATGCGAACCTTTGAATATCAGTCGCCGCGCCACAACCAGGGCACCAATTACGGCTATTTGCGCTACCAGTCGGACCTTTACTGCGCCTGGCTGTTTGAACGGATGACCGGCAAACACATTTTCAAAGACAGTCTGTTCCAAGTGATTGATTTCTGGACTTATATGCGTCTCCCCAATGGCGCGATGTTCCCCTGCGGAGACGGTGACATTGATTTTGTCTACTGGAAATATCCATTGACCACCATGTTCGCGCAAGCCGGGCGCAAGAGCGCTCAACTCAAGGGCGAAATGGTGCGGCAGGACAGTCTCAACGAATTTCCGCTGCTGGCGCTGATCCTGAACGATCCCGAACTCAAGCCGGATTTGAGTTTCGACACTCTTGCGACCACGATGGAGTTCGGCCCGATTCTCGGTGGAATGGTGGCCCGGACCGGCTGGGATCTCTCGGACACCTCCAGCGACGTGATCGCCGAAATCCAAGGGGGCGGGTATAATTTCGGCAACCACCAGCATGCCGACTCCGGGGCTTTGCAGCTCTATTACCGCGGGCGGCAGATCGTTGATCTCGGGCAGTATCGCTTCTTCGGCATTCCCTATGATATGGGTTTCGCCAAGCGTTCGGTGTCGCACAGTATGATGCTGGTGACCGATCCCGCCGAAACATTCTTCGAAAACTACCCCAACGACGGCGGCATCCAGCTCAACCGGCGTTCGCCGCTGTCGCCGAAAGAGGTGATGACCGATCCGGCTTTCTATCGCGGCAAAGTCGTTTCGGCGACGTTTGAACCCGGTGTACTCAAGCCGTTTTACAGTTATTTTTCGGCCGATCTCACCGGCGCGTATTCGGACAAGATCAAAAAATACGTGCGCAGTTTTCTATTCCTCAATTTGAATTCTCCGGACCATCCAGCGCTGATCTTGCTCGCGGATTACGTTGAATCGGCCAAGAGCGAATTCCGCAAGGAATTGCAATTCAACACCGCATTGCCGCCCCGGACGACTCCGGACGGTTTCGTGAGCTTCAACGAAACTCCGGCCGGGAAGGGCAATCTCAACGTGCAACTGCTTCGGCCCCGGCCGGATGACTGGAAGATGACGGTCAAAACCGGCGACGCCGCCTTGACGGTGGGCGACCGGACCTACGGCATCCGCAAACCCGACCACTGGTCCGCCAAAGGCGCCCGAATCCAGTTTTCTCCGAAGCATCCGGCTCCGGTTGATCGATTCCTCACCGTACTCCAGCCGACCCCGGACGGCGTGGCGCCGTATCCGGTCAAGCTTGATGAGGAAAAAGACATGCTGACGGTGAGTTTTTCCGATTGCGTCGCGGTGCTCAATCGGGACGGTGCGCTTTTTGACCGCGCCTTGACGCTGGACCTTCCAGACGGAGCGGAAATCAGGGTTGTCATCACATCGCTTGCACCGGGACTCTGGAGCGACGGAAAGACTCAATTTGAGATTGGCGCGGGAAAGAACTGCATCTTTGCCAAATATCCCGGAGCGTCTAAGATCACCTTGAAGCCGGTCAAGTTCGAAAATCCCGGAGCGTCCAGATGAATCAGCCGGAAACCTCAAAAATGGCATCTCAGATACCCGCCTTGCGGGCGAGCCGCGAGGAGCTCAACCGGGTCGATCTCGCGGTCGAAATCGGTCGCACCGGCCCGGATTACGTGGTCTATGCGCCGAAACATGCCGACGGTTCGGATTTTGACGCCGGCAACGAACAGCCGATGATTTTCGATGCGCCCGGCGGTGTCCTGATGGCGGTCTGGACCCAGAGTTCCTACGAGAGCGCCGGCGATCACCGGATCATGTTGAGCCGGAGTTTTGACGCCGGGCGGAGTTGGGACGGCCCCCGGATGCTGGCGGGCTCGCCCCATCCGGGAGCGGAGGAGAAACAGGCAAGCTGGGGCTTCCCGCTGGTTTCAAAGTCAGGCCGGGTTTACGTGATCTACAACCAGTTTACCGGCCGGATCGACTATCACCACCAGATGACCGGCGAGATGGCTGGAATTTACAGCGATGACGGCGGCGGGAGTTGGAGCACTCCTGCAACGATGGCCGCGCCGCGTTCGCGTTGTTACGACCACCCCGACCGGAGCTGTCCCCCCAACTGGATCATCTGGCAGCGCCCCGAGCGCGATCCAGCCGGTCATTATTATGCCGGTATGACTCGCTGGGTCAGTCCCGAAGTCGCCCGGCGGGTCGCCGGCGAGGAAAAGGGCTTTCACAACGACGAATGCGTGGTTGAATTCATTCGCTTCCTCAATCTCGACGACGATCCAGAATTGCCGGATTTGCACTATCAATTGATCAATGCCGATCGACAAGCGCTCCGGATTCCCTATTGGCGCGACCCGGCGGTCAGCGTCGCTCAGGAGCCGAGCGTGGTATTCCTGCCCGACGGTCGCTATTTCGCGGCGATGCGGAGCATGACCGGCTACATCTGGTATTCGGTATCGGCGGACGGCAACCGCTGGTGTCCGCCACGCCCTTTGCGGCGGAGCGACTACGGCGAGGTGATCCGGGCGCCGCTATGCTGTACGCCGGTTTACCGGTTGCATGACGGCAGATTTATTCTGATCCATCAGGACAACAATGCCGGGATCGGTACCGCCGATCCGCCGCAAGTGACGCCCGAAAGCCGCCATCCGGCCTGTATCGCCCTCGGTGAATTCCGGCCCGGTGCCGACCAGCCGATTTTCTTCAGCGAGTCGAAGCTGCTGATGGACAATGACGGGGTGAAACTCGGGCCGTTGCAGCGGCTGGACTGCGGGGTCTATCCGAGTCTGACCTG
>CAZRFG010000071.1:0-12434 GCA_964599205.1 uncultured Victivallaceae bacterium | reverse complement strand
AAACCTGATCGACCGAGCGGAACTCCAGCGCGGTGACCGGCTGATTGCGCAACGGGATCCGCGTGGCGAAAAGTCCGATGCCGCCGGAGCCGTTGACGGCACGCCACGCGACGTTGGCATTCTCCAACCCGCGAGGCCCCCAGAAATTGTCGGTGTCGACGCCGCGTTTCAGAATATATTCCTGAGTTTTTCCGTCGTCATAGGTGATGAGAACTTTTCCGGCGGGGGCGTCTTTTTCCGGAGGATACGCGAGTCCGTTGAGCAAATAGAGAAAACCGCCGGAAAGTCCGGGTACCTTCACTTTTGCGGAGTCGGCGAAATAAGGGCGCGCCTTGCCGCGGAACGCGATGCAGGAGCCGCCGCGGTTTCCGGCGGGATCGATGATGTCGAAACTGATGTTTGCGAGCTTCTGTTCCCCCGGTTTCATGGCAGCAAGGTCGTTTTCGGGCCCCTGATCGGTCCAGCCGCCCTGTCGGTCCCCGGCGACGGGATCGACGAATCCCATATTGCAGACATCCCGCAGATCCACCGGCACGGTGCGGTACGGCGTGTAGGATATGGTGAATGTGGCGGAGACGGTTTGACGCCCCTGGAAACCGAGCACCAGCGCAGCCATTACCGTTTTTCCCGGTTTGATGATGATTTCGCCGGGACCTTTTTCGGAGACGATTTCGCAGATCCCGTTTTTCAGCGGGAAAGCGAATCTTTTCCCTTTGATCCAGCGCTCGCGGAATGCGCCGGACACGGTCTGCGGGACGCCGTCGACGACCACCGGGTTTTTCCGGTATTCCGCCAGCGGAATCATGGTTCCGAAAGCATGATAGCGGGTATCCGGTTTATCCTGCGTGGTGAAATCGTAGCGGAAGCGCATCGCGTCCGGCGACAGCTGTTGAATGGTTTCGGCCACCTGATACGTGCAGATGTCGCTGACCCGGTAGCTTCCGCGGCGGCTGACCCCCTCGGCGCTTTTCTGGGACATTTCGCCCGGAAAGGCGAGGGCGTTCTCATGGTGCTGCCACACCTGGTAATAGTCGGAGCGGGCGATTACCATACCGAAAATCTGATCCTCTACCCGGTAGCGCCCGTCGGAGGCGCGGACAATACTGTCGGCGGACACCTGCGTCAATATGCCGACCAACAACATAAAAATGAAAGATCTCAGCATCTCTTTTCCTTCAAAAAAAGTAAATAATGTTCAAAAGGTTCCGCGTTTGTGTCGCGGGAGCCGGGCGACGATGGTGCGGTCAGCGCCAGAGATAACCGCCGGTGATGGAAAGCCCGCCGTCGCGTTTTAGTTCTCCCAGCGCCACCCATGCGACATGCCCGTCCACGTAGCCTTCATTACAGCCGCGGAGTCCGTGGTTGGAGGCCGTGTCGCTGAAAAGGCGCAACGAGTCGCTGGTGTTGACGACTTTGTCCATGATCAGCGTTTCCTGCGACGGGATGAAGCGGGGCACCGACTTGATGCCGCTGACCTCCCGGCGCGGGAAACTCGGCCCCATGCAGCGGCGGATGTTTTTCGCGCTGTAATCGCCATTCGCCGAATTGTAGAAACTTCCGAGATAGTAGTAGGTGCTCCGCGTGGTGTAAGTGCCTCCGTAGAGGGTGAAGTTGTCGCGGGCAAAGCCGTCCTCGGCGTCGTCCGCCCTTTTCTGATTGGAGGGGCAGTACATGATTTTTTTATTCGGCAGGGCACCGGAAAAATAGAGCAGGGCGAGCCCGGTCCATTTGCGGTTGGTCCCGTCGGTGGAGAGCTGAGACAGATTGCCGCCATCGCAGCCGAATTTCGGGCCGCCGTTGAAGAATGCGGTGGGAAACCATCCCGCCGCTTCGTCGGCATACATCAGCGCCGCCGTCAGAATCTGTTTTTGCTGGTTGGCGCAGGTGATGTTTTTTGCCCGGTCGCGCGCCTGATTCAATGCCGGCAGCAGCATCGCCGCCAGAATCGCGATGATCGCGATCACCACCAGTAGTTCGATTAACGTAAAGGCTCTTTTCATCACAATAGTCTCTCCCTTGTTAAGTTGAATTTGCCTTGGTCCCGCAGACGGAATCAACCTTATGTTTCCGATGTTCAATATTTATTATATCACCAATGGAAGTTATAAAAAAAATTTTGCGGGTAAACTTTGAATAAAAAATATAATTGATATATTTATTGATATTTTTGTCATGCCGTTTCGACGGCGTGCTTGTCCTGTGCGCCATGACCGGGCATCGGTTTTGCCGGCGATAGGTTTCGCCGTTTCGCAGAATCAGTTTTTCGCCGTGCTCGCCGGAGAACGGTCCCGGAAGCCCTCATGGCGAGAGGTGCTTGCCTTGTACGTTCCGCTGGTCCGCTATTGGACGTTGTTCAGACTGTCCGTCCGGATCGAGGGAAGTTTACGGTAATTCCGGCGGCGGCGGTGATCGGCGGCGCGCTGCTGTTCTGGACGACCCTGCCGGTTTCCGGGCCGTTGAGTCCGCTACCGCTGCCGGCGCTGGCCGCGAGCGTCTGGATCTGGCTTGCCATTTCCCGGCGGCTTGTCAACGGCGCGGTAAAACGCCGGGACCGCGCTTGGGGGATTACGGTGCTCGCCGCGTTCGCGCTTTCCACACTGGACGGGTATGCCGCGTTTTACCTGACGCGGGTGGAGCCCAAGGCGGAGGCGTTCATGCTGCAATCCGCCGGCATTCCCACCGGCCCCGATGGACTGCGGGCCCATCTTTATCAGGAAAAAACGCCGAACGGAGAGTTCGCCAAATTCGTGGATCACGACCAGGACCACGCGCTCAAACACGGCACGAACTGCCAGGAATCCGCTTCCGGATATTGCCGGCTGCCGGAAAGCAAACGCCGGGAGTTGAAGGCGCACCTTGCCGGAGAACTCTGCCGGGAAGAGTTCAAACATCTGGAAACCTTGATCGCGTCCGGGGAAAGCCCGCAATACTCTGGACAATAACTTCTTGATCCTCAATCAATGACGATTTTTAAGTCGATTCAGCCGAATGAGGGAATCATGATTTTGGTCATATCGATTTCCCGGTAACGGACACTGCAGCCGACCATACGGCGTTTGAAGGGGAAGGCTTCCTCCGGTTCAGCCTCTTGAAGTTCGATAAGCCAAAACTGAGCATGTCGGCGGCTTCCTTCTGATCGATCAGCTTGGGAGCGATCGGGGGCATCAGTTCGCCATGGGTGGTCAATTGTCTCAGGTTGGGCGAAATGATGTGCTCTTCGTTCACCCGGATCAGACCTTCGTTCACCAAGGGGTGAAGCAGGTTGTTGATCAGCTTAATGGTTTTGAGTCTCAAAGCATTATCCATGAACAAGCATCCTATGTTGGTTCATGGGATCGTGTTGGACAATATTTTTTTACAGAGTGAGGTTTGAGTGAGGATGATACGGTTGCCCTTGAGGTTGATGGTCTGTATATCTTATAGGCAGGCCGTGAGATAATTATGATTGACCGACTCGCCGCCCAGGCTTCGGATGACGACGCGATTGAGTGAGCGGCACCTCGATAATTTCTTCTTTGCGGTTATGAAATGCGGCGTTCCGGGGTTATAGTATTGCGGCGGCAGTTTCCGGACGGGGGCGAGATGGTCCCGGGGGAGCTTGCTCCGCCGGCAATCGGAAGAAGATCGGAGCGACAGCATGAGGAAAATTTACGCCGTCAACGGCAGCCCGCGGCGGAACGGAAACACCGCCGAAGTTCTCCAACACGCCCTGCGCGGGGCCGGCGATGCCGGGGCGGAAACCGAGCTGATCGAGCTTGGCGAACTCGCTTTTTCGGGTTGCTTGAGCTGCTTCGGCTGCAAGCTCAAGGGCGGGGCGAGTTACGGGAAGTGCGCGCTCCGCGACGACCTGACCCCGGTGCTGGAGAAATTGCTGGAGTCCGACGGCATCGTTTTCGGCTCCCCGATCTACTTCGGCGGCGAAACCGGGCTGTTCCGCAATTTCATCGAACGCTTTTTTTTCGCGCCGCTCCGCTATGACGCCAATCATTCGTCGCTGACGCCGAAAAAATTTCCGGTCGCCTTTGTCTATACCATGAACGTCACGCCGGAACAGATGGAGCAAATCCGCTACGCCGACCGGTTGCGGATGCTTCAGGCTTTCGCCGGCCGTCTCTTCGGAAGCAAAACGCCGGAAATTCTGTACGTCTGCGACACATTTCAATTCAGTGATTATGCGAAATACGACGCCCCGCTCTTTGACCCCGCGCACAAGGCGCAAGTCCGCCGCGACCAATTCCCGGCCGACTGTCAAAAGGCGTTCGAGCTGGGGCGGCGGCTGGCATCCGGCGCGCTTTGACCGTCGCCGGGAAAGGGGAAACCATGATGAACGAAGAATCCCAGGAACCACCGGCGGAGCACCGCCGGCGGGTGCGCTACCGCGGCACCCATCCGCGCCGGTTCGAGGAGAAATACAAGGAACTCGAGGGCCGCGAGATCGACAAGATCATCCGGAGCGGCAAAACCCCCGCCGGGATGCACCGCAGCATCTGCGTCGAGGAAATCCTCGCCGCGCTCGAACTCCGGCCCGGCCTGGCCGGGGTGGACGCCACGCTCGGCTACGGCGGCCACAGTCAGGCGATTCTGGCGCGGATTCTTCCCGGCGGCTTGTTGTATTCGCTCGACATCGACGCGGTGGAATTGGCCAAAACTTCGGCGCGGTTGCGCGAGGCCGGGTTCGGCGAAGAGGTGTTGCAGGTGCGGCAGTTGAATTTTGCCGGGATCGGTAAATTGCTGGCGGAGCGGGAGCAGGGCTTCGACTTCGTGCTGGCCGACCTCGGGGTGTCCTCGATGCAGATCGACAACCCCGAGCGCGGTTTCAGCTTCAAGCGGCCGGGGCCGCTCGATCTCCGGCTCAACTCCACCCGCGGCGCGACCGGGCGCGAAGTCTTGCGCAAAATGTCGGAAGCCGCGATCGAAAAAATGCTGCGGATCAATGCCGATGAGCCCTTTGCCGCCGAAATCGCCGCCGTTCTCTTTGCCAAACGCGAAAAAATTGAAACCACGCTTGACTACGCCGACGCCATCCGCCACAGTTTGAACCGCAAGGCGCTTGATCCCGACGAGCTCAAAGAAACCCTCCAGCGCTGTTTTCAGGCGCTCCGGATCGCGGTCAACGATGAGTTCAGCGCGCTCGACTCCTTGCTCAATTCGCTGCCGCTGGTGCTGAAGCCGGGCGGCCGGGCGGCGATCCTGAGCTTCCACTCCGGCGAGGACCGCCGGGTCAAACATGCGTTCAAGGACGGCTTCGCCAACGGCGTCTATCAGGCGATCGACGGCCCGATCCGGGCGTCAGCGCGCGAGCAGTTCGAGAATCCCCGCAGCAAGTGCGCGATTCTCCGAACCGCCCGGCTGGCCTGACCCGTCGGCGCGGCATTGGCGCGATCAGCGCGCGATCAGCTTGAGTTTCTCCAGCCTGGCGCGCACCGCGGCGGGATCGTACTGATAGCCGTGGGCTTCGATGTGGTAGCCGAAGCGCGGGTCGCTCTCGAGGATCGGCAGCACCGCCTCCAGATTGGCCGCTTCATCGGCGGCGATCGCCCGGAATTCGGGGAGGCGTGCTTCACTCCAGTCCAGCCTCAGCCGGTAGATCCGGCAGAAGTTCGCCGCGCTGCGGAAGGCGTGGTAGCAGACCAGCGCGGTATTCCATTCGCTCCGGGCGTGGTCGCTCTTTCCGAGCGCAGGGCCGTAGAGTTTGAGGCCTTCGCGCCAGATTGCCGCCAGCTCGCTGAAGCCGGTCACCGCCTCGTCGGCGGTGTAGTCCACCAGCGCCGGCGCGAGGTCGTCGCCGCGCTCGTCGAGCAGCCACGACCGCCCGACCGGCTTGCCGGTGAGCGGGCCCGGTTCGGTCGGCAGCACAAAGGCGAAATTGACCGGCCCCGAATAGAGCATCGGAATCGAAAAGGGATAGTGATCCATCGCCTCGCCGAACTTGAGCCAGCCCGCCGCGATCTTCGCCGGATCGCCGCCGGGGAAGTAACTCGCGGCGAAAGCCTGAAGCGCCGCGTCGCGCTCCTTCGGCAGTTGCCCGGACAAAAAGGCGTTGAACCCGGCGGTGTTGGCCGAGATCATGTTGCCGAAATTCCAGCAGCCCATGAAGCCGGCAAGTTTGAGCTCGCGGACCGCCGTGGCTTTGGCGAAGACGTTGCCGAGCACCGGGAGATTCGGCACCGTGGCGAGTTCATGGGTGGTGCCGAATTGCAGTTTGGCCATCACCGCGAGACCGCATTCACGGGCGGCGGCGAGCGATTTCGCAAACTGTTCCGAGGGTCCGGCGAAGCCGAGCGAATACTCGTCGACCACCCGCTCGCGCCCCAGAATGACCTTGCGCCCGCCGCGCTCGAAGTCGGCCATCAGGATCACGTCGACGGGAAGCCGACTGATGATTTCGGTGCACGGCGACGGGACGAAGAAGCTCCACGACCAGTTCCAGGCGATGATCTTGAACCGCTCCGACTGCTGCCGGATGCCGTCGCGGACAAGTTGCACCACTTCGGCGATCACTTCCTCGGGACGCCGCCGGGCGCAGCGCGGGCACTCCATTTCGGCGTCGGCATAGCTGCCGTCGCCGAGCATGATCCGGCCGCGCCGGCCCCAGCAGTGCGACGGGTATTCCGAGGCAGTGATCATGATCACCCCGCCGAGACCGGGAACCCGCTTCGCCAGTTCCGCCCCGGCTTCGACCAAATATCGCTTGACCTCCGCCGTCGAGGTGCAGAACGACCGCAACTCCAGCGGGTGCCCGGCGTCATCGGCAAGCACCTCCGGCTGTCCGGCGACTTGGGGGTGATGCGCCCAGAAGGGATCGTCGGCCGGGAGCGCCCGCGGCGGCTGGCAGTAGACGTAGACCGCGAGATTGTGTCGCGCCGCCCGGTCGACGAGTTGATTCAGCCGCTCCTGGTGCAGCGCCGCGTCGGCGCCGAGTTCGGGAAACACCGCGGTGCGGACCATGGTGTTGAAATTCCCGTGCACCCAGATCGCGTTGAAGCCGGAATCGGCGATCCGTTTGAGTTCGCCATCGCTGTAGGCGTCGAGCGCGGTCACCGTCTCTTCGCGCCACGGATCGGCTTTGCGCTGGAAGCTCCCGAATGCGCTCGAACTCGAGCGCCAGATGCGGATGGTATCGTTGCTCACGGGCGACCTCCCGGTTTTCAGAGTTCGATCAGTTTCATGTACTTTGACGACAGCTTCTCCACCCCGCCGGGGCGGACCACCACGCCGTTCTCCCAGCGCAAGCCGAAGTCTTCGCCGGAGAAGAAGGTGTCGACCTGAAAGGTCATTTTTTCCTCGAGGTCAAAGGTCGAGGTCGATTCCATCCACGGCCGCTCGACTTCCATCATGCCGATGGCGTGGCAGGGACCGTAGAGCATGTACTTGCCGTAGCCCTCGGATTTGACCCAGTTCTCGTATTCGTTGACCACTTTGGCGGCGGGTTTGCCGGCTTCCATCAGCTCCATCGTTTTGAGGTGGGCCTTCAGCCCGAAGAGGGCGAGTTCGCGCTGGTGCGCCGGAAGTTTTCCGATCGAGAGGGGAAGCCCCACGCTCGACGAATAACCGCCCACCCGCGCCCCGATGTTGAGCTGGATGATTTCGTTGGCCTGGATCACCTTGTCGATCGGGCGGCAGATCGCGTTGCTGGTGCGGGGGCCGCTGAAGCAGTAGAGGGCGTGGCCTTCGTATTCGCCGCCGTGCCGGTAAATTTCCCGCTGGGCGATGCCGATCACCTGGAATTCGGTCATGCCGGGCTTGAGTTCTTCGAGAATCGCCCCGATCGCGATTTCGCTGATCTCAAAGGCGCGGCGCATGCAGCGGAGTTCGTCCTCGCTCTTGATATAGCGGAGCGGGAAAAAGAGGTCGTCGGCTTTGACCAGCTCGACCTGAGGCAGGTCGCGGCGGAGCGCGTCGAGCACCGGGAGCGGGGTGATCGCGTAGCTCACGATGCCGAGCTTGCGCACCGGGCCGCAGCCGGACTGTCTGATCACCGCCGGGAAATTCGCCACCGGGATGCCGGGGTAGTTGGGCTCGGCGAATTCGCGGTACTCGATCATCATCGCGATGTCCGGCACCACGCTGCGGCCGCGGGCGTACTTTTCGCTCTCGGGGCCGATGATCAGCACCGGCTTGCCCGTGGCCGGGACGAAGACCGCGGCGGCCTCAAAGGTCGGCCAGTATTCGGTCAGGTAGCGGACGTTGGCGAAGTCGGCCTCGTTGGCGTGAACCAGCGCGGCGTCGAGCCCGGCGGCGCGCAGATTGGCCTGAAAACGGGCGATGCGGTCGAAATACTCGGATTTGGCAATGGCGTACATGGTTTTCTCCTATGGTTGGATTTGTTGCGCCTGAAAAAAGTCGGCATCGAGCCGCCGCAGACCGGCCAGCAGCCGGTCGAACTCGGCGGCGGCGGATTCGCCGCAGTTTTTGACCAGAAAGGGATCGGGCAGCACCGCTCCCTCGCCGTAATGGATCAATCCTTGCGGCATCGGCCAGAACTCCCAGGGGTGGAAGTAAAAACACAAGAATCCCTCGACCCCGCGCCGGCGGCAGCAATCGAGGTGCCGCCCGATATGCTCGAGCAGCGCCTCCGCCCCGGCGGTGCGGAAGAGCGGCCACTGGTCGCGGTCGCGGCCGAATTCGTCGGTCGAAACCATCTCCATATCGGCGAAGTTGGGGAGTTCGACGAGTTTCATATTTCCCTCCCGCGTCCAGTCGGCCGGGTCGGGGTGATACGGCGTCAGCCGGTCTTTGAAAAAGTACATCGGATAGCTCGCGTCGGTACGGTAGCCGAGCGCTTCGAGCGCATTGACCACCGCGGTCGAGCCGAAGAGGCGCGGACAGCGGAACGACACCGGGCGCACTCCGGCCGCCTCCTCGACCCACGCGGTGGCGAGCTCCAGGCGGTGCCGCACTTCCTCGGGAAGCACCGGCACCATGCCGGGAATGTCAAAGAGGGGGTCGCCGATGGTTTCGTGGAACAGGGTGTGGCAGCCGATTTCGTGCCCGGCCGCCCGGACCCGGCGGACCAGCGCCGGGTGTTTCCTCGCCGCGTCGCCGGTGAAGTAAAAGGTGGCGGTGGCCTGGTGTTTCGCGAGAATTTCGAGAATCACCGGGGTGCCGTTGACCAGGCCCTCGTACCAGGGGGTCCAGCTGCCGACGTCGGTCTCCATGTCGAAGCCGAGCATCACTTTGATTTTGTTCACGATCTCTCTCCTGTGATTGATGCGGGAACCCGGAAGCGGGTTTTGAGCAAAGCGGCCAGTCGGTCCGGCGGGCCCTGGAAAATCATCGTCTCCGACCACAACCGGCTGGCCGCGCCGCGCCCGTTGCCGTCGAGCTCCAGGGGGGCGATGGTCTCAAGCTCGAAAAAGCCGAGCGAACCGCCGTTGAATATGCTGTAAGAATCGGCCGCCGAATAGGGGCCGTGCGGCTGGTCGTTGTCGGCAATGTTGAAAAACACGCCGGGAGCGGTGCGATGGATCCGGCGGAGCATCAGGAGTTCGCGGCCGCGATCCCACGCCCCGATCAGTTTCAGTCGGCTGCGGTGGTCGAGCCCGAGCTGGAAGCGCGCTTCGCCGCCGAGCTCCAGCCGGAACCAGGCGCCGCGGCAGTCGAGCCGCGCGCCGGGGTCGCCGTAGTAGTCGGCATTGACCGCTTGCGCCGCCCCGCCGAGGGCGTGGCCAAAGGCGGTCACGCCGTCGCCGCCGGGAAACTGCTCGAGCGACCATGCGCAGAAAAGCGCCCGCTCCGGCGGCAGCGGCGCTGCGGCGCGGAATTCGTCGAGCGTCCGGTAGGCCAGCGCCGCCACTCCGAAACGGGCGGCAAGCTCCCCGACCTCAAGCGGACGGACCCGCCGCCGCATCGCCAGCTCCAGCTCGGCTCCGGCGCGGTTGCGGAGCTTGAGGTGTTTTCCCACGGCGATTTCACCGGGCGCGGTCTTGAGCGTCGCGGTCGGCTTGACGCTGACCTCGTTCTGAACCAGCCAGCCGGTGCCGGGGAGGTAGTTGAAGGCGAAGTCGCCGCCCTCCGGCCCCGGCCACAGCGAATTGCCGCCGAGGTTGTTGAATTCGCCCGGCCGCGGCGCGGCGGCCCGTTCCGCGTCGAAACGGTGAACCAGCCGGCCGCCGAGTTCGGCGAAAATCCGCCCGGCAAAGCGGTTGGAAACGCCGACCCGGCCGTCCCCGGCGGGGATGGTCAGGAGCTGCGGATCAAGTTTCAGGAGTGCTTTCATCGGGTCTCTCCGGTGCGCAAGGATGGCTGCGCTTTCGCTCGTTATATTTTTAGCATAGCCGCATGGATCGATGTTGTCAATCGGAAAAATAAAAATTTTTCAAAAATAATTATATCGATACTTGAAATATTGAGGATAATCATATATTTTAAATTATATCGCTATAATTAAATCAGGAGCATCCGTTATGAGTCGCGGCAAGCCGGAAAAATATCTCGCGGTGGCGGAATCGATCCGCCGCCATATTGCGGACAACAAACTCAAGCGCAACGATCCCCTGCCGCCGGAGCGGCAGCTGGCGGAGTTGTTTGAGGTCAATCATTTGACCGTGCGCAAGGCGCTGCGGCTGCTGGAACAGGAAAAATTGATCCACAAGGTGCCCAGCCGGGGCAGCTTCGTCGGGGCCCGGCCCGGCTCGGGCAAGGGGCGGCAGCTGGTGGGGCTGCTGTTCCCCGACGATGAACTTTTTTATTACAACATCATGGCGAGTCTGGAGGAGCGGCTGTGCGCGGCGGGGCTCCATCTGGTGCTGCATCTGACCCGCAACAGCCGCAAAAAGGAGGAGGAGCTGCTCGACTTTTTTGAGGAGCAGGAGTTCGCGGCGGTGCTGGCGGTGCCGAATCCGGCTTGCGCCGCGCGGTATGCCCGCTTCAGTCCGCCCCTGATCTGCTTTGACGTCTGTCTCCCGGATTCAACCGCGCCGCATGTGGTTTCCGACGACTACGAGGGGGCGGTCAAGGCGGCGAAACACCTGCTCCACTTCGGCCACACCGCGATCGCCTGCGTCGGGAGCCGGTACGACCGTACCGCCGAATTGCGCCGGCAGGGGGTGCTCGACACGCTGAAACAGCACGGCATCGAGCTTCCGGCAGCCTATCTCAAATCCCAGGAACCGTCGCGGCGGCGCGGGTATCTGGCCGCCGCCGAGCTCTTCGCGCTGCCGCAGCCGCCGACCGCGATTTTCTGCGGCAACGACACCATCGCCGCCGGGGTCAATCGCTATTGCCTCGAGCACAAGATCGCGGTGCCCGGCCAGTGTTCCTTGATCGGCTTCGGCGACACCGCGGTGGCCGAGGACCTCGACCTCACCAGCGTCGACCAGCACGCCGACCGCATCGCCGAAGCCTTGTGGAACCTCCTGCGGCGCAAGCTCGACGGCGAAGAAGTGCCGCCGGAAACCTTGATCCCGACCTCGCTGGTGGTGCGCGGCAGCAGCGGCCCGCGGCCGGCCCGCTGAGTGTCCGCCCCGGCAGGGTGAGGAGGGGCTCAGGAGTGATTCTCGGTGACCACGATGTTGAAGTCGCGGTTGGCTATGGTCAATTGTTCCAGCAGCGTCGATTTGCCGCGCAGCCGGTCGAACCAGGAGAGCTTGCGCGCCGACGGACCGATCACGATGTGGCCGACCCGGTGCTCGCGGGCGAATTGCAGAATGGTATCGACTACGTTGTCGCTTTTGAATGAAAAGACGGTGGCCCCGACCTGGTGCGCCAGGTCGAGGGTATTGAGCAGTCGCCGCTGGGTTTCGGCGTCGATCCGGGTCGCGCTTTCGCGCGAAGTCTGGACATAGAGGGCGTACCATTTGCGGTTCAGCCGTCCGGCGAGGCGGGAGCCGTAACGCAGCAGCGCGTCGGCATTGGGACTGCGGGAACTCAGGCAGACCAGCACCTGATCCGGGTTGGCGCTGTCCTCCAGTTCGCCGTCGCCGCGCTCCTCGCGGAATTTCAAATCGAGCTGGGCCGCCAGCTCGCGCAAGGTCAGCTCGCGCAACTGCTGGAGATTCGATTCCTGAAAGAAGTTCGCCAGCGCGTCGTCGATCCGGTCCGCCGGATAGACCCGGCCGGAACGGATGCGTTCACGCAAATCGGCGCTCGACACGTCGACGTTGACCACTTCGTCGGCCCGGGTCACCACCCAGTCGGGGATGCGTTCGCGAACTTTGATCCCGGTGTTCTTTTCGACCACTTCGTAGAGGCTCTCGAGGTGCTGGATGTTGAGGGTGGAAATCACGTGGATGCCGGCTTCCAGCAGGTCTTCGACGTCCTGGTAGCGCTTGGGATGCTTCGACCCCGGGACGTTGGTGTGGGCGAGTTCGTCGACCAGCACCACCTGGGGATGGCGGGCGAGGATCGCCGGGACGTTCATCTCGGTGATCTCGATCTGGCGGTGGAGCACTTTGCGGCGCGGCACTTCCTCGAGGTTGCCCCGGCAGGCCGCG
>CAZRFG010000070.1:0-12580 GCA_964599205.1 uncultured Victivallaceae bacterium | reverse complement strand
CGCCGTAGATGCCGGGAAAGCCGTTGAGCCATTCGCCCGGCCGCAGCGAAGAGATCGTCAGCAGATAGTCGGCGTAACCCCGGACATTGGGATTGATGCGCATTTCGTCCGGATTTTCCCAGAAACCGTATTGAAGCGCCGGGAACAGCATGCTCGGGCTCCAGACTTTCCAGCTGTCCTGCGGGGTGACCGAATTCCACAGCGGAGCGAAAACATTGCGCACGCAGCGCAACCCTTCGGCGCTGTCGATCGAGGGATAGTATTTGTCGAAATAACGGGCGACGGCGTAGACGCACAGCGCTTCCATCAGGTAGTGACGGTCGTGAAGTCTGGTATGCGGTTTCGGATTGAGGTAAATCCGGTACCAGCCGCCGTAGCCGGCTTCGATCCAGTATTGCATCTGCTGATAGAATTTTTCGGTGATTTGCTGCCGGATTTCGGGGGTGAAGACCGGATCCTCCTCGATCAGATCCCAGTAGAGCGCCATTTTGGCCGCCCAGTAGTGGTAGGGTTTGACTACCGGATCGCGGCCGTCGTCGTAGCGGTCGAGTTTGTTGTTGGTGCGGATCATTTCCTCGTCGGGGAAGATTCGCTTGAGCATATCGTCGACGTAGCGGCGGTCGCCGGTCATGTAAAAGGCCGCCATATCGCGCCCGATCGGATCGTAGCCGAAGAAACTTTCCCATTCGCAGCCCCAAGTGAATTTGAGCTCCGCCGCTTTTGGATAATTGATTTCGGCGAGGCGCGGCAAGGTCAGGTCGCGACCGGCGGGGAGGGCGCGGATGATTCCGGCGAGCTTTGCCGCGCTCCGGCGGTGGCCGTCGGCATCGCTGCCGCCGGCGAAGACCACGTTGAGGCCGTCGGCGAAGGGATTGTGGAGCGTCCGCACCAAATCGCCGCCGCGGCCGGGATAGCGCGAGTCGAGGATCACGTAGTGCCGGAAATAGAGGTTTGCGATCGCCGGATTGTCGTGGGCGTTGCCGAGGAGAATCCGGTTTTGACTCCGGTCCTGAGCGGGCGGCGAGTCGGCGGCGAAGACCGGCAGCTCCACTCCGGTCTTTGCGCTGATGGCGCGGTTGATTTCACGGGCCATTTCGAGGTGTTCGGCGCCGCCGATCACGATCACTGCGGTGGGCTTGCCGGCTTTGACCAGGGGGGTATTCAAATAGAGCTCGCGCGCTTCGATTTTGCGCTTGCCGAAGACCGAGAACGGCTGTCCCGCCGGGGTCAGGGGTTCGATGGTCAGGTTGTCGACGTCGATCGTGGCCGGGGTGTTCCACGGGACGTAGAGTTCAACGATCATTTCCTTGACCTCGGACGGCGCGACGGCGTCGAGCGAAAAGGAGTTGAACTTGCCGGCGTCCAGCGCCGGGGTGCGGAATTTTTTGGCATTGACGTACTTGCCGCCTTGGGTGAGGAAGACGACATTGAATTCCAGCTTTGCCTCCGGCTGATCCGGCGCGGTATTTCGCGCTTCAACCGAAATCCGGTACGGCTGGTCGGCGCGGGCGGCGAAACTCCGGCTCATTCCGACTGCGTTGGCCCCGCGGGTTCCCTTGGCCGCGATCCGGACGAAGCGGTTGTCGCCCTCTGCGACCACTTCGGGGGCGCCGTTGCCGTCCGGTTTGAGATACGGCCGCCAGCCGGACGGCAGCCGGTCTCCGATCGGAGCGCGGTCGAAAGTTTCAGTCGGCGCGGCCCAGGCGGCGGCGCAAATCAGGACCGGCAGCAGCAAGGTCATTTTCATCGTCATTCCTCAGCGGTTGGGATGCAAATAGTAATCGGAAGCGCTCTGGGAGCCGTCGATCAGGGTGCTCTGCGCCACCTGTTTGAGCGAGCCCGCGCTGCCGTCGAGATACGAGACGTTGATCATGTTGCCGCCGTGCCGGGTCCAGGCGGTGTCGGTGCTTTTGTTCCAGTTGTTGGGAAGGGTGGTCAGCACCACGTAGTACCCTTCGGAGAGGGAGATCTTGTGGCTCGGCTGCTTGACGTCTTTTGATTTCTTGAACATCTGATTGTCGGTGGCGCTGGTGTTCGGATTGTCGACGTTGTTGTAGCCGAGAAATTTCCAGCGGGCGTAGGAGCCCGTCCACTTGTTGGCGGAGCCATTGCTTTTCCAGAGCAGGAATAAACCGTCCGGGGTGCCGGTGACCACGCCGCTTTCACGCAAGGCGGCGCTGCAAACCGGGGCGGTCACGGTCAGGTCGGCGGCGGCGGTCTGGTTGCGGCGTTGAAAAAGCGCCGGAGCGTAGGGATTCATCAACTGAAACCACAGCCGGTCCCAGACCGTGCCGGTGTTGTAGACCCGCGCCGGAGTGATGTACTCGGCGTTGTCCTGCTGATAGGAGAGGTCGGCGACGCCGCACTGTTTGAGGAGGTTGACGCAGCTGATCCGGGCCGCCGCGTCGCGGGCGCGGTTGAGCGCCGGCAGCAGCATGGCGGCGAGGATGGCGATGATTGCGATCACCACCAGCAATTCGATCAAAGTGAACATTTTTTTCATGGAATGATATTTCCTGGGTTTTGCCCGGATGTGGCATGAAGCCGTCCGCGCCTTGAGCCATCTTTTGAGCTCACTCGGCCGCGAAATCCTCTTCATGCCATATCCGTTCTTGGGGTCGGGCGGCAAAAGTTCAGCCGAAAACTCGAAACGGCAGCCGTCGGGTACGGTCGCGCGGCGTCAGGAGATGCCGCGGCGGATGTCCCCTCCGGCGCGACCCGACGGCCGACGAGGACACCTGCTTTCGATTCAGGCGGAAACTTCAAAAAATCATGATCGACGCGGCGGCGCGGCGGTCGAGCCCCGGACGATCAGTTTCATCGGGAAGGTCATCCGGACCGCGGCGCTGTCGTTGCGGAGCAGAATCCGGATCGCCTCGTGGATCATCGCATCGTGATCGGAGCAAATGGTGGTCAGCGGCACCGGGTAGTTGACCGAATCGGTGACGTTGTCGGAGCCGACCAGCGAGACGTCTTCGGGAATGCGGAGTCCGGCCTGGAGCAGCCGCTCCATGATGCCGAGCGCGGCGGCGTCGTTGTGGGCGATGACCGCGGTGAAACGGCGTTTTTCGGCCAGCAGCCGGTCGGCGGCGCGGTATCCTTCGCAGCGGTCGCCGTAGTCGATGTGAATCACCTTGCGCTCGTCGAATTCGAGGCCGAAGGCCTGAAAGCCGCGCCGGATGCCGGGCAGATGGAGCCCGTCGGAGGTGTGGCAGATCACCGCGATCTCGCGGTGCCCGAGTTCCAGCAGGTGCCGGGTCAACAGATCGTAACCCATCGGCACATCCTCGGTGACGAACGACGCGTGGTCGAACGGCGAAATCCAGCGCAGCGACACGCTTTTCATTTTTTTGCGCTCCAGCATCTCGTGGAGCTCGGGTGAATTGGAGAGCCACGGATCGAGGATCACCCCTTCGGCCTGCGAAAACAGGAAATCGAGCTGAGGTTCGTCAAACGGCGGCTCGATCATCGAGAGGATCGCATGGAGCCGGTGCTCGCGCAGCAGCCAGAGCAGACGGCGGAAGATTTCTTCGGCGAAAAGCCCCCAGTTGCGGTCCACCAGAAGCAGGATAAAACGCTGCGCGCCGCTGTTGCCGGGATCGTTGACCAGCGTTCCCAGGCCCTGGACCGGACGGATGATGTTGGCATCGGCGAGGTCGCGCAGCGCCCGGCGGACGGTGGTTCGCGACATCCCGTATTCGGCGGCGATTTCATTTTCGCCGGGCAGCAGCCGCGGCCGGGCGGTGGTGATGTAGTCGAGCAACTGCGCTTTGAGTTGCTCATAGAGGGCGGGGCCATCTTTTCTGGGCGGCATTTCGGGGTGTCCTGTATCTTAAATGTTTTTAACTTGTATTGTTACTTGTATCTATTATAGCAAAGAAAACGGCAAAAACAAGGGGTTGCGACAAAAAAATCGAAAAATATCCGCGACAACGAAGAGACCGGTTCGCAATATCGCGGGCAAAAAAAACGACCGGAGTGATCCGGTCGGGAGGGGGAAATCAAACGAGCTTCAGAACGGGGCGACCAGGGTATGGTCCTTGCGGCGGAGCGCGGTCAACGGCCGTCCGGCGTCGGGCGTGGTGGCGCCCATCCAGGTCCAGAGCGCGATGTTGTTCTTCGCCTTGTCCTTGACATCTCCCTCGGAGACCGAGCCGACGTGGCCGTCGACAAACGCGATGTTGGCTTTGTCGCTGTGGGCCAGCCAGAGCTGGGAATAGCCGGTGGCGCTGTAGTTGTCGTGCCGCATCAGCGGGAAAGTGGTGACCCAGTTGGCGGTGTCGTCGCGGAAGGCGTCGGCCGCATCGATCAGCTGGGTCGGCTTGAAGCCGGTGAAGTTCCGGTACACGAGGCAGTACGCCGAAGACGGATCGTCGGTCAGTTTTTTGCCGCTCAAGCCCGAGCCGTAGCCGTACCAGCCCTGGTTCAGCGCCACCTGCCGGTTGGAGGCGCCGGTTTCCAGGGGATGGCTGGGACAGACGGTGAAGGCGGCGTTGGAGATGTAGTTGCCGCGGACCAGGGCGGTGATGTAGTTGTCTTTGTAGCTGTTGTTGGACCACATCCGCGAATCGTTGTCGTCGCGGTACATCGACCGGCTCAAAGTGACTTGTTTGAGGTTGTTGACACATTTGATCGCCTTGGCTTTGTCGCGCGCCTGATTGAGCGCGGGCAGCAGCATCGAGGCGAGGATGGCGATGATCGCGATCACCACCAGAAGTTCGATCAGCGTGAAGTTCCGACAATTGCGTTCGGACGACGGGGACATAAGCATACTCCTTAAAGATTATCAGTAACAAGCGATGATTTTCCTGCTCTATATTATAGGAAAAACAAAAAAATAAACCATGTAAAATTGAAACTTTTATGGTAAAAATGAAACTTGACACTATAGTATTGCCATAAGACCCGGAGGTGAGTTTGAACGACTGCATTCAGGTAAATTGGAACAACCGTTACTACCGGCTGGTGATCGATGACTTCGGACGGATGAAATACACCCGTCTCAATCCGGTCTGGCATTACCATGCGGTGTATCATTTGATCCTGATTTCCGAAGGGCGCTGCGCCATCGAATTCGAAGACGGCAACCCCATTTCGCTTGAGGCCAACGACCTCGTCTTCATCAATCCCTTGGTCCGGCACCGCTTTCGGGTTTTCGAGCGGCAGGCGGTCGAGCACACCGCGATGCTGTGGCGGTTCGTCGACGCCGGGAAACGTTCCGGGATGTTTTATCTGCAGGAACTCTATGGGGTTGCCCGGCCCGAAGCGGAGCCTTTTGTGATCCTGAAACTATCCGAAATGGAGCGGCGGAACCTCGGCGACATCCATCGCCGGGTGCTCAATTTGCTGCGTCGCGAACGCCACGACCCGGCGCTGCTGCCGCACTTTTTTTACGTCTGGCTGTCTTTTTTTTCGCTGATTGCGCAGCGCGGCTACGCGGTCGCCGAAGCGGACTTTTCCCAGTTGGCGGAGCGGATCGTCAAGACGCTCCATGCGGCGGTTCCCGATTCAGCTTTCAATAATGAAACGCTCGGTGAAAAACTCGGGCATCACCACAACTACCTCAATCGCATTTTCCGCCGCAAAACCGGGTACTCGCTGCGCGAATTCCTGACCATGTTGCGCATGCGCAGGAGCTGCGAACTTTTGCTGCGCAGCGACTTTGCGATCGGCGAAATCGCCGGCCGGTGCGGATTTTCCGACCCCGGCTATTTCTCCCGGGTCTTCCGCCGTTACTGCCAGGTCTCCCCCGGTGAATTCCGCCGCCGGGGACTCGACATGCCCGGCTGCTTCCGGACCGAGGATTCGCTCTTTGTCCTGCCCGAAGATTGGAAAACCGCCAACGCGGTGGTCAAAAACGAACCTTTTCCACGATAATTTCGCCGCCGCGACTTGCAAAAACGCCGAAGCCGGGTTATTGTAATCGAAGCGACTAATATCAACAGCCAGAACCTTGATCCCTCGGGAATGCGTTGGATCGGCCTGAATTTCAGGTCACCGGAAGGTAGCTCGGCGCATTTGCACGCTTCGGAACGGGATGCTCCGCGAGCGATGGCAACGGCGTTTTCCGGTCTCTTCCTTTCCCGTCCGTTTGCGGTTCAGGCAAAAAGGATTTTTGAGAAAATGGAAGAGGCAAAACACATTTGCGTTTACTCCGGCTCGGCCCACCCGCAACTTTCGCAAGACATTGCCAAGTACCTCGGCGTCCCGCTCGGCAAAGTTCACATCACCCATTTCCCCGACGGCGAAGTCTTCGCCCAGTTCGAGGAGAACGTCCGCCGCGCCGACGCTTTTCTGATCCAGCCGACCTGTACCCCCACCAATGAGCATCTGATGGAGCTGATGGTGATGGTCGACGCCGCCAAGCGCGCCTCCGCCGCGCGCATCACCGCGGTCATCCCCTACTACGGCTACGCCCGCCAGGACCGCAAGGACAAGCCGCGGGTGCCGATCACCGCCAAGCTGGTCGCCAATCTCCTGGTCACCTCCGGCGTCAACCGGCTGATCGCGATGGACCTCCACTCGCAGCAGATCCAGGGCTTCTTCGACATTCCGGTGGACCACCTTTACGCCCGCCCGGTGCTGGTTCCCTACCTGAAAACGATTCTCGGCTCCGACCCGGTGGTGGTCGCCCCCGACTCCGGCAGCACCAAAATGGCGATGTCCTACGGCGACATGCTCAACGGCGGCTTCGCGGTGGTCGCCAAGCGCCGGATCAACGCCACCACGGTCGCCTCCTCGCACCTGGTCGGCGACGTCCGCGACAAAGTCTGCGTGCTGACCGACGACCTCACCTCGACCTGCGGCACCCTCTGCGCCGCGGCCAAGATTCTCAAGGCCAACGGCGCCGCCAAGGTCTACGCCGCAGTCACCCACTGTCTGCTCAATGACGACGGCAAGAAGCGTCTTCTCGACACCCCCGAAATCGAGCAGTTGATCACCACCGACGCGGTGCCCCAGACCGACGACCTCGGCGGCCGGATCAAGGTGGTCAGCGTCGCTCCGCTGCTCGGCGAAGCGATCCGCCGCATCCACGACGGCAAATCGGTATCCTCACTTTTTTATATCAATCACTGACACTTCGATAAACTCACACGAAAGGATCGAAAAGAATGGAAAACAAAGAAATCGCGGTGCAAGCGCGCAGTGAATTCGGCAAGAACGCCGCCCGCCGCGCCCGCAAAGCCGGACAGATTCCGGCGATCATCTACGCCACCGGCACCGAATCCCGCCCGGTCTACGTCAACTACGGCGACTTCGAGAGCCTCGGCCACGACCTCTCCGGCACCGTGACTCTGGTCGAAGGCGACAAGAAGCTGGTCGCCAAGATCCAGGAAGTCCAGATCAATCATCTCAAAAACCATTTCCAGCACATCGACTTCAAGTTGGTCGATGCGGCCAACTGATTGCGGCGCTTCCGCCGCGGTTCTTTGAAAAGCGATCAAAACGATGCAAACCGAAAACCCCGTCGCACTGATTGTCGGCCTCGGTAACCCGGGCGCCGAATATGCCGGGACCCGCCATAACGCGGGTTTCGACGTGGTAACGCGTTTGCTCGAAAAACTGCCGGGCGAATTTGCCGAAACGCATTTCGCCGAGAGCCGCTGTTTCGACGGCCGGTTCCGGGGGAGGGGGCTGACGCTTCAGCTGCCCCAGACCTATATGAACCTGAGCGGTCTTGCGGTGGCGAAGCTGGCGCGCAAGCGTGAAATCGCCTCCGAGGCGATCCTGGTCATCTCGGACGACCTCGATCTCGAAGTCGGACGGCTCCGGATCCGCCGCGGCGGTTCCGCCGGCGGCCACCACGGGCTCGAATCGATCGCCGCCGAACTGGGTGAAAACGGCTTCGTCCGGCTCCGTATCGGCATCGGCCGGGGACGGCCGGGCGACACCGTCGACCATGTGCTCGGCCGTTTCGATGGCGAAGAGAAAGCGCTCTATGAAAGCGCTCTTGATCGCGCCGCCGACGCGGTGATCGCGATTCTGACCGCCGGGGTCAGCCGGGCGATGAACCAGTTCAACACCGCGGCTCCGAAAACTGAAAAAACGGAAAACAACCAATAAAAAACGTGAGGCGTCCGGCGAAAGCCGCGCCGCAAAAGAAAGAGGCATTATCTTGAAAAAATACGAAGCTGTATTCATTCTCGACATCCGCAAAGTGGATGAAGCCACCGAGGACTTCGGCAAGGAATTCACCGGTCTGGTCGAGTCGCTCGGCGGCAAGGTGGAATCCGCCGTGTCGATGGGCCGCAAACAATTCTCCTATGACATCAACAAGCGCAAAGCCGGTCTCTACTGGAACTTCGTGTTCAATCTCGAAACCGCCAAGGTCATCGAGATCAAAGAGAAGTACAAGCTCAACGAAAAGATTCTCCGCAATCTGATCCTGATCTACGACCGTCCGGAAAAAGCGGTTACCGCGCTCAATCTGGAATAAGTCCGGTTCCGGCCGCCCGCCGCAACCATCTGTAACTCGTCTGGCAGGAGAACAAGCAAATGGCATCACTCAATAAAGTGTTTCTGATCGGCAATCTGACGCGCGATCCGGATCTCCGGTACACCCCCGGCGGAGCCGCGGTCTGCGAGCTCGGTTTGGCGGTCAACCGCCGTTTTACCGTGAACAATCAGGAACGCGAAGAAGTCTGCTTCATCGATGTCACGGTCTGGTCGAAATCCGCTGAAAACTGCAAGCGCTTCCTCGAAAAAGGCGCTCCGGTGATGGTCGAGGGCCGCCTCCAGCTCGATACCTGGGAAGATCGCGACGGCGGCGGCAAACGCTCCAAACTGCGGGTGGTCGCCGAGCAGATCCAGTTCCTCAATATGCGTCGCGACGGCAACGCTCCCGATGGCGGCGGCTCCTACGGCGCTCCCGACAACGGCGGGAATGCACCCTCCGGCGGCGGCAATTCTTACGGCGGCGGCAACAACAGCCGGCCGCAGAATCAGAATTACGGCGGCGGCAATTACGGCGGCAACAACGGCGGCGGCGGTTACGAGCCGCGCCCCTACGGCCGCAATCAGCCGCAGCAGGATGGCGGCAACGGCGGCGCTCCGTACGGCGCGCCCCCGCCGCCCCCGATGCCCAAAGACGCCTTCAATCCCGGCACCGAAGCCGAAGAAGACATCCCGTTTTAAGTCACTGACAACAGCAATTCCATAAACGAAAGGCTATTCCCATGCAACAGAGAACCTCGCGCCGGCGCCAGCCGGCCAAACCGAAAGTTTGCCGCTTCTGCGAAGCCAAGGTCAACTACATCGACTTCAAGGATGCGGAAACGCTTTCGAAGTTCCAGACCGAAAAAGGCAAAATCATGCCCCGTCGCATCACCGGCAACTGCCTCGACCACCAGAAGATGCTCTGCGCCGCGATCAAACGCGCCCGGATCATCGCGCTGGTTTACTGAGTAGAGGAGAAATAAAAATGGCCAACCATGTCAAATTGATCCTGCTCGAGGATGTCGAATCCCTCGGCCTCGCCGGCACCGAAGTCAACGTCGCCGCCGGTTTCGCCCGCAACTTCCTGCTGCCCCGCGGTCTCGCCGCCAAGGCCACCGCCGGCACGCTGCGTCTCCTGGAAGCCCGCAAGACCAAAATTGAAACCAAACGCTCCGAAGTGCTTGCCGCCGCCCAGGCGCTGGCCGCCAAGCTCGCCGACGTCGAGATCTCGATCGCGATGCAGGCTGCCGCCGACGAACAGCTCTACGGCTCGGTCACCAACCGCACCATCGCCGAAAAGCTGGCCGAACTCGGTTTCGCGATCGACCACGCCCGCGTTCGGCTCGAAGCGCCGATCAAGCTGCTCGGCAGCTACGTCGCCGAAGTCAAACTCCATCCTTCCGTGAGCGTCCCGCTCAAGGTCTGGGTGGTTCGCGCCTGATGCTTTTTTGATGAACGGCGAACGCGCAAATACTCCGCCGGCCCCGCCGGCGGCGGAGCGGTCCCAGCCGTCCGATTCCAGACAGGAGCGGGCGGTGCTGTCGGCCATGCTGCGGGAGCCGATTCCGTGTGTGGACATCGCGCTGAGTCACTTCGGGCGCAATCCCGACGTGTTCTACTCGCATGTCCACCGCGAAATCTTCAAAGCGATCCTCGAGCTGGCCGATCATCAGCACAAAAACGTCGATCCGGTCGCCGTCGCCCATTGTCTTCAGACCCGGGGCGTGCTTGAGGATATCGGCGGCGAAGGATTCCTCGCTGAACTTTACAATCACGTCGCCACCACCGCCAACCTTGAGAGCTGGTGTATTTCGCTTCGCGAATATTTCACCTTGCGCCGGATGATCGGGGTTTGCAACGAGTCGCTGCTGCGCTGCTACGACCCCGCCGCCAATGCGCCGATGCTGGTCGAGGACATCGAAACTTCGATCTACAACATCCGCAACGCCGACCAGAAGACCAACGGCACCGAGATCCGCGACTGCATCGTCGATCAGTTCAAATACCTCCAGTCCGTCCTCGACGGCCAGATCGAAGCCGGCATCTCGACCGGCTACAGCCAGATGGACAACTACACCGGGGGCTTGAAACCCGGGGAAATGTTCGTCCTCGCCGCCCGCCCGTCGATCGGCAAAACTTCGATCGCGCTCAACATCATCCGCAATATCGCGCTGCCCAGCCGGACCCCGCGTCCGCGCAAAATCGCTTTTTTCAGCTTGGAAATGACCGCCGAACAGATCACCCGGCGCCTGCTCTGCACCGAGGCCGGGATTTCGGAGAGTGTATTCTGGAACAAGTCCTTCAACCGGAGCGATATGGCCAAACTCACCCAGGCCGTGAGCCTGCTCCGTGACGCTCCCCGCATCCACATCGACCCCACCGGCGGCTTGACCGTCTCCGAGCTCCGCGCCAAGGCCCGGCGTCTCCGTTTGACCAAGGATCCCGACGGCACCCCGGCGATCGATCTGGTGGTGATCGACTATTTGCAGCTGATGCACGCCGACATCCAGACCGACGGCCGCCAGAACGAAGTCGCCGCCATCTCCAGCGGCATCAAGTCGCTCGCCAAAGACCTCAATATTCCGGTCCTGGTGCTCGCCCAGCTCAACCGCGAAGTCGACAAGACCGCCGGCGCCGGAGCCCGTCCGAAACTCAGCCACCTGCGCGAGTCCGGGGCTATCGAGCAGGACGCCGACATCGTCGCCTTTCTCCACCGCGACCGCGACCAGGCCAAGGAGATCAGCTCGCCCGACCAGAGCGTCGAAGCCGAATTGATCATCGAAAAGAACCGTAACGGCCGGACCGGGATCGTCAAACTCAATTTCTTCCCGGTCAAAATGGAGTTCACCGCCGCCGCGCCGTATTCCGAAGAAGATTCCAATATCCGCAAGAGTTGATCGATTCCGGCGGTCGGCTGAAAGGAAGTTCCGGATGGCTGAGAATCAAAACACCATGTTCCGCAGCGCCTTGCGCCGGTTCCGCAGCGACCCGCTGGCGGTGACCGGGGCGGCCGGCATCCTGCTGCTGCTCATGCTCGCGCTCGCCGCACCGTTGATCGCCAACAGCAAGCCCTTTTACCTCCAACTCCCCGACGGCAGCGTCTCGTTCCCTTTTCTCCGCTTCCTCTTCGCCCCCGAGAGCCCGGAATTCCTGATCGAACAGATTTTTAATTATATTCTCCTTGCCGCCCTCGGGTGCGGCCTCCTCCGGCTGCTGCCCGGGATCTCCCGCAAGCTCCGGAACTGGCTTTTTCTCGGCGGCGCGATTCTGCTTTTGATCCCCTTTGCCGCCGTGCCGCGCAAACTCGACCGCGCCGACTACCGCGAACTGGTCGCCCGGACCGGCGCGCGCGCCGTCTTCGCACCCATTCCCTACGGCCCCTTTGAAACCGTCGCCAAAGCCTACCAGGCGCCTTCCGCCCAACACCTCTGCGGCGCCGACGACATCGGCCGCGACGTCGCCGTCCGAATGCTCTACGGCGCCCGGGTCTCACTCGCGGTCGGCCTCGGCGCAACGTTGATCGTACTCCTCATCGGCACCCTGGTCGGCCTCATCACCGGCTATTTCCGCGGCTGGTTCGACCTCGTTTCGATGCGGCTGGTCGAGATCATCATGTGCTTTCCCACTTTTTTGCTGCTGCTGATTTTAATGTCCATCCTCGGCGACCGCAAATTTGAACAATCGATCCTCATTGTCATCGCCGTCATCGGCCTCACCGGCTGGATCGGCGTCACCTTCCTCGTCCGCGGCGAAACCCTCAAACAAAGCGCGCTCCCCTACATCCAGAGCTGCCGCGTCGCCGGCGTCCCGGTCTGGCGCATCCTCCTCATCCACCTCCTGCCCAATATCGCCGGCCCGATCCTGATCAGCTTCACCTTCGGCGTCGCCGGCGCCATCCTCGCTGAAAGCGGCCTCAGCTTCCTCGGCTTCGGCGTCAAGCCCCCCACCGCCAGCTGGGGCGGCCTCCTCCGCCAAGCCTCCGACGACCCCCTGAGCTATTGGCACCTCACCCTCTTCCCCGGCCTCATCCTCTTCTTCACCGTCTGCAGCTTCAACTTCACCGGCGAAGGCCTCCGCCGCGCCCTGTCACCCAAATAACCGGCAACCCGCCTCCCGCACGGGGGAGAAGACAAAACTTTTTGAA
>CAZRFG010000069.1:0-12637 GCA_964599205.1 uncultured Victivallaceae bacterium | reverse complement strand
TCCACGCATCCGTCCCCGGCCGGTTCACAAAATCCTTCAAGTGACAATATGCCACGATCTCCCGGAACTCCCGCAAGAATCCCACCGGCTCCACCCCCGCCGCCACCAGATTCGCCGGATCATAATTCAACCGCAATCCCGGCACCTCGCCGGCCATCCTCCTCAACGCCTCCATCGACGTACTCGTACTCATGGTGTGGAGACACTCCCCCCCCGGCCGCCCCTCCACCCCGCCATGCGTCTCCACCACCGGCAGCACCCCGTGCCCGGCCCCGTACGCATACACTTCGCGCAACGCCGCCACCTGACGCCGCCAACGATCTTGCGTCACCTCCGCCACCGGCGAAAACCCGGCGAAAATCCGGAGCATCTTCACCCCCAGCGCCGACCCGAGCTTGATCGCTTTTTTGACCGACTCCACCGACGACGCCACCGCAGCCGGATCGGCCGCGGTAAAGTCGTTCCCGGTCGAGCCGCACTCCAGCACCACGCCCGCCGCCGCAAACTTCGCCCGGCACTCCGCCAAGCGCTCCGGCGTCGCGTCAAGCTGGATAAAGTCGTTGCCGTGCCCCCCGATCCCCAGCTCGAGCAGCGACATTCCCAGCCGTTTCGCCATCGCCAGCTGCCCGTCAAGCGGCGTCTCCCGCAAGCCCCAGCACGCCAATCCCCACCGATAGTCCGCCATGTTCACTTGCTCCAGTCAAAAATGATTTTGAAGACTTCCTCGCCCCGCTCTTCCTTGTACGCGAACGCCTCCGCGCACTTCGAAACCGGCCAGATTTCCACCGGCAAGTGTTCGGTCGAGAACTTCCCCTCGCTGAGATAGCCCAGGATCTCTTCCTTGCCGCCGGGGGCAAGGGCGCAGGTCATGGTGATGGTGCAATTCTTATTGAACCAGAAGTTGTAGGCGTCCATCACGATCCGGCCCGGATAGTCGCCCTGCAAATGGATGTGGCCCGGCTCGTCGGTCGCCCCCCAGCCGCCGTCCTTGAGGAACCGGTGAAGCGTTCCGACCAGATTGGTGTCGCCCGAACACTCGACCACGATGTCCGCCTTTTTGCCGCCGGTCAGCTCGAGAAGCTCCTTCTCCGCCGTTTCCGGCGCCAGCACGTGGTCGGCGTAATGTTTGGCGATCGAGCGGCGGAAGGCATTGGGCTCGATCGAAATCACGATGAGCGTGGGATTGTAGATTTTGAGCAGCTGGATCATCGAAATCCCCACCATCCCGGCCCCGGTCACCACCACCGTTTTATGGTCCGCCAGCGGCAGCCGTTTCACCCCCTTGAGCGCCACACAGGCGAGGTAGGCGAGCACCGCGTCGGTGTCGCTGACGTTGGCCGGAATCTTCGCCATCGCGTCGATGCCGCCCATGGTGGTGCGGTCCTTGATCGAAATCTCAGTCCCGCCGCCCCACGCCGAACAGAGGTTGCCGAACCGGCGGACTTCGTTGATCATCACCCGGTCGCCGACCGCAAAGCCGGCGCCGGCGCCGTCCACCGCCTCGATCACCCCGACGTTTTCATACCCCGGCACCAGAGGGTAATAAAGCGCCTGCGGCGGCTGGAGCCCGCGATAAGTCTTCATGTCGGTGCCGCTCGAAATCGCGCTGAACAAAGTCCGCGCGATCACCGCCCCCTCGACCGGCTCGGTCAATTCGATTTCGCGGAACACCACCCGGCGCGGTTGCTCGATGACCACCGCCCGACAACGTTTCTGGCAAACCAACGACATAATAAAACCCTTTCCCGATTATAACTTATATCGACTCACGGAGTACGATTTCCGATTCGATCCGGTAGTTTCCGGGTGCTTCCCCGGCCAGCATCCCGATCAGGACTTCAAACGCCTTTTCACCCAGCTGCTGCGGCCGGTTGTCAAAAGTCGAGAGCCCCGGCGACACATAATGCGCCGCCGCCACATTGTCCCCCCCGGTCACCGAAATTTGCGACGGCACCCCGATCTTGCGCTCCCGCAGCGCCCGCAGCACGCCGAACGCCATATAATCGTTGGCGCAAACGATCGCATCCGGCAGCTCCGCGGCGGCAAGGTCGCGCGCAATCGTATATGCGCGTGCCTCATTGTAATTGGCCTCGATCACCGGAACCGCCTCAGGGTCGAGCCCGGCTTCGGCGAGGGCCTGACAGAAGCCGAGGTAACGCTCGCCGCCGATCCCGCCCGCGATCCCGCCGGAGAAGTAGAGGAAGTTCCGCCGTCCCCGCGCCACCACCTGCATGGTCAGCTCCCGGCTCAGCGCGGCATGGTCGACTCCGACCGCCGAAACGCAGTCGCTGCGGACGGTGCCGATTTCGACTGCCGCACGCCCTTCGCGCGCAAAGCGCTCGACCCACTCCGGCAACAGCGGCGAGCCGTAGACGATCAAACCGTCGCTCTCGCGGCTCCGCAGGCTCTTGAAAATCTGTTCGCCGTTGGCCGCCGGATCGCCGGTCAGCACTTTAAAGGTGTAATTGGCGCGCTCGGCGGCGTTGGCAATGCCGCCGGCCATCATCGCCGCGTTGTAGTCCGAAAAGGGATTGAGCTCGCCGTTGTTGCGGCCGTGATTGAGCAGCACCAGAATGTTGGCGGCGAACTTCGAGCGCATCCGCCGGGCGTGGATATTGGGGGCGTAGCCGACGCTTTCACAGTAGGCGAGCACCTTTTTGACCGTATCCTCGGCCAGGCGCAACTCCCGCGCCTTGCCGTTCAATATAAACGACACCGCCGTGCGGCTGACCCCGGTCGCCAAGGCAATTTTGGAGATCGAAACCATTGACATCCTCGCTAGCTAAATATGTTTAGCAATAATATAACATCGTCCCCGCTGTTTGCAAACAATTTTTCAAAAAAAATGTTCGAACTGTCTTGACTTTTTCGGCAAAGTTTGCTATAATTTATGGAAGACATTGAACTATTTGGAACACTTGCATGATCAAAAACACGTCAAACAATCGCTATCGTCCGATGGTGGAACACCTTGAGGCGCTGATCGCCTCCGGCAGCTGTCCGCCCGGTTCGCGGGTTCCGACGATCAAGGAACTCTGCGCGATGTTTGAACTCTCGACCGGCAGCACGGTGCGCGGCATCAACGAGCTGGTCGAGCGCGGACTGCTGGAAGTGCGTCACGGGGCCGGCACCTTTGTCCGCAACCGGCGCGACGAACTCCCGGCCGGGAGCGAAGAGTTGCGGATCGCGCTCTTCATCGTCGCCAACGACCCCAGCCAGTACTGTGCCCACGCGCTCTGCGGCGTTCAGGATCTGGCGCAGCAGCATCACGCGATGCTCCAGACCCGCTATATCAGCCACGAGGAGATGAATGAAGCGATTCTCCGCCGGGCCGCCGCCGAAACCGACGCGCTGCTGTTTCTCGGCGATTACGATCTTTTCATCAAATGGATGCCCGAACGCATCCCCTCGGTGGGATTTGAGTTCCACGACTCATTCCACCGGCTCTGTTCGACGGTGACCCTCGATCCGGTCGACGCCGCCTTGAACGCGGTCGAGTTTTTCCGGCGGCAGGGCTGCCGCAAAGTCCGGTTGATCAGCCACCCCGAAATACCGTTCCAGAAACTGCGCGGCGAACTCTTCAACCTGCGCTGGCGCGAGAGCGGCGGCGAACTCGAGGAGATCGTCAGCCATCCCTATCGGCTCGCCGAACTCGGCGACGTTTTCGACGATCCGGACGCCGGTTATCTCTTTGTCAGCGGCACCACCTGCAACAACCTGATGCACTCCTACCGCGAGCGAAACGGCCGCGAAATCGCCCGCGAAAGAACCATTCTCAGCATCGACGGCAAGTCGCGGCTGATTCCCTATTTCCTCCCGGTCAGTACGATCGGCATCGATTACTACGAAGCCGGGTGCGCCGCCTTCGGCGAATGTCTGCGCCGGATCGAGCACCCGGGAAGTTCCGGCCGCCGGATCTATCTGCCCGGCCGGCTTTTCGCTATCGATGAACGCTGATTCAAAGCATCTCACAAACAACATAAGGAGAAATAACCATGAAAAAACGTTTCACCCTGATTGAACTCTTGGTGGTGATCGCGATTATCGCGATCCTCGCCGCGATGTTGCTGCCCGCCCTCAACCGGGCCCGCGACACCGCTCACAGCAGCAACTGCAAAAACAACCTCAAACAGATCAGCCTCGGCCTGCTCGGCTACGGCTTCGACAGCGACGAATTTGCGCCGTGGGGGTACAACAACGGCAAGACGGTCGGCTACTATTTGTATCCCTACGTCATCGGCGGTCAGTACCCGGTCGACAACATCACCAACAAAATCGAACTGCGGCCGAAGACCTTCCAGTGCCATCCCGCGCGCTACCGCTACCGCTATTTCGGCGATTACTTGGTCTCCTGCTACGGCTACAACGGCGCCGCCGAAAGCGACCTCAGTCGCAAGGTCTTCGGCTACAACGCCACCAACCCGACCAAACTCAACAAAATCAAACGTCCGTCGGTCCAGATGGCGCTCGCCGACGGCCGGGTCAACCTGGCGGTCAACAGCACTTCCGCGAGCTGGAACGGCGGCGCGTATCCCAATCACGCCACCGCCAGCGTCGAGGAGGACGTCATCTACCGCCACATGGGCAACGTCAACGCCGCCTTCTTCGACGCCCATGTCGAACAGCGCAAGGTCGACGGGTTGTTCACCAATACCGACGCGGGGCGCGAGTTCTGGCTCGGCCGGACCAATTGATCCATTCCGCCGGATCGGATATTTGCACTTTCCCGTATCGCACGATTGACATTGAGCCCCAAGTTTTGTATAATATATCAAACCTTGTTAACCAAGGAAGGCAAAAGCATCATGAAGAAACAGATTTTCACGCTGATCGAACTCTTGGTCGTCATCGCCATCATCGCGATCCTCGCCGGAATGCTGTTGCCTGCCCTCAACAAGGCCCGGAACCAGGCCCGCCGCGCCGGGTGCCAGAACAACCTCAAGCAGGTCGGCACCGCGGTCGGCATGTATGCCAATGAATACGACTTCCTGCCGGTCGCCCAGGAAGACGGCGGCCTCTACGGCACCGGTTTCTGGAAGTACCTGATTTCGCCGTATCTCGGCATCGACATCGACCGCAGCAACCGGGTTACCAACAAGCCGACCTACACCAAGCTTTCGGCGGGACCCTTCCAGTGCGCGAGCTACAACATGGATATCCTCAAAGTCAAGCCGTCCTCGCCCGCCACCGGCGGCGGTTACGGCTGGAACTGGAGCGGCGCGGGCTACCGGACGGTGACCGCAAGTCCCGACATCCAGTATTTCCAGAAGCTCAACCGCTACAAGAAGCCGACCGAAACCGTGGCCTGCGGCGACGACACCGACAAAGGCAACGACACCATGCGCTCCAACGGCTACTTCTACGCCGCCGCCAGCCACGTTCCCGGCGGCAACGAAGCGGTCGGCGACCGCCACGACGCCGGCATCAACATCAACTGGCTCGACGGCCACGTCAGTTACATGAGCCAGCTCGGTTTCCTCGCCGGCAAAGACGGCGTACAGAATTATTACACCAACAAAAAGTAATGGTTTCGCGCAACTGAAAGGTCTCGTTATGAAGCGAACATTCACCCTGATTGAGCTCCTCGTCGTCATCGCGATCATCGCCATCCTTGCCGCCATGCTGCTGCCGGCGCTGAACAAAGCCCGCGACGCGGCGCAGCGGACCAGCTGCATGTCCATCATGAAGCAGACTACTATTTCCGAAATGCTTTACCAGCAGGACAACCAGGAGTACATCACCCCGTCGCGAATCTACGTCTCCGGGAGCTATGACAAGATGTGGTTTCAGTTGCTCAATCCGTACACCCCGAGCCTATTCTCGCGCGTAAACCGCACCGCCGGCAAAGAGGTGGTCGCGGCCAGTCCATCCTGCAGCAGCGCGATCAAGGAGCACGGCGTCGCCAACCCGGTGATCGCCAATAGCGGTACCGTTTTCCTGCTCTGGAACAGCAGCGGAGCCACTGACCTTTGGACCGGCGGGGTGATCCGCTGGCAGTTCACCGGTGGCTATGGTCCCGCCAATACCCCGGTGACCGGCGACAACCGCTTCAAAAAAAGCAAGGACGTCAAGGGGCCGAGCCACAAGATCGCCTTCTCCGAGGGGTACTATGCCACGCTCTGGGATCCGCTCAACTACTGGTCCAATCCGGTCAAAATGGGCACCGCCTGGGGACGGCATAACAACAACACCATGAACGTCGCCTTCCTTGACGGCCGCGCCGCCAATATGGCCCGGGTCGCCCACAATACGATCGTCAACGGCACCCAGACCGCCGCGGATTATTATCTCTATCCCGATCGCTGAACTCAACCATGAAAAAGCTCTGTCTCGCGGCGACGGCGTTCCTCGCCGCGGCGGCCTTTGCCGCCGCGCCGATGGAAACGGTGATCTCGGACAACTTCGACTCCGGCAAGAGCGGAACGCAGACGGTTCCGGCGGATTGGAGTTTGTACCGGCAGTGGGCCAAAGGCGGCACGGTCGAAGTCCAGGCCGCCGATTCGGGTCCGGCGGTCGTCATCCGTGACGTCACCGACGACGGCGAGATCGGCATCTCGCGGAAATTTCCTTTTGAAAAGGGGCGTTACTACCGGGCCACGGTCAAAGCGAAGCGGATCGATCCGGCGACCGCGGGTGAATTTTTCCTTCAGCTGAGCTTTTTCCGTCCCGGACAATCCCCGGCCAGCGCTTTTGTGAAGATGAATCCCGAAAGCGCCGCCGAGTTCCGCACCTTCACGGTCGAGCTCCGGGCTCCGGAAGAGGCTGCCACGGGTGTGGTCTATTTGTACTCCGGCCGCAAGCAGACCGGCGGCATCCTGATCGACGACTTCACCCTGCAAAGCTCAACCGAACCGATCCCGCCGCCCAAAGGCGATCCGCGCTATGACTTCGGCGCGCTCGAAATCGGCGACCGCGAACTCTGCATCCCGACCGCACTGGTCGCCGCGCAGCGGCCGCGCGCGGCGATCGTGATCCCCGACCGCGCCGACTACCGGGCTTACGCCGCCACCCTCAACGCCGCGATCAAGGCGAGGACCGGAGTCGAATTGCCCGTGCTCGACGACCGCGATTTCCGCGACCTCGCGAAACTCGACCGCAATTTGATCTTGCTCGGCTCGCGCGACACCAATCAGGCGATCGGGAAATTGTATCTCCGTCATCAACTGATCCTCGACGCCAAATACCCCGGCAAAGACGGTTGCTTGGTACGGAGCATCCACAATCCTTTCGGCGACCAATTCAACGTCATCGCCGCCGGCGGCAGCAGCGAAACCGGCGTCGCCAAAGCGGTGCACAAGCTGGCCGAGGCGATCGCCAAACGCCCCGCCGGGCCCGACCTCGAGCTCGGCTACCTCGCCGAAATCGAACTCCCGCCGGACACCCGCATCAACGCCAACGCCTATCAGGTGCCGGTCTGGGACAGCACTTTCGGCTGGAACCGGATCAGCAAGAATCTCGCACTCTTTTATATGACCGGCGACACCAAGTACGCCGCCGAATTCCTCCGCCTCGCCTTTCCCACGCCCGAAACGGTGGCCGAGCTCCGCAAGGATGACGAGGATTACGACGACGCGAGCGATCCATTGGTCAAGCCCTACCACTACCGCTCGATCCGGATGATGCTCTACTGGGATATGGTCGAGGAGCACCCGTTCTTCACCCCCGAAATGCGGCGCAAAGTGACGCAGAAATTCTACGACCAGCTGAATTTCTGGCGGGTCTACGGCTATCAGGGCGGGTACAAGATTTTCGACAATCCCACTCCTCACACCCGGCTCGGCGACCGCCATTATCTCTGGGAGGCGCTGAGCGTCTACGTGCTGGCCGACTACTTCAACCGCTACTATCCCTGCGTCGACAGCCGCGAAGGATTGCGCTGCGTCGACAACGTCTTTGCTCCGCTCAAAAAGTCGGCGGCGCTCCGGATCGGGACGATGATGTGGTACTCGACCTTCACCGAACCGGTGATCACCTACGCCACCTTGAGCGGCGGCCGGGAATTCGAGGGGAGTCCGGTGATCAAGGCCTACGGCGAAACGTTGCTGATGCACACCGATCTCACCAAGGGCGACTGGGCGCTCTCCTACGCCGGTCCGGCTTATCTCGGCCAACTCGCGATACTGACCGGCGACCAGGCTTTCGCCGATCTGATCCGGCTCAAGGTGCCCGATCCCGACAATTTCCGGCTCGGCCAGTCGTATTGGCCGGCAAAGCAGCTGCCGTACAATTCACTCGCCGAATCAGCGGGGAAATTCGTCTCGCCGGCCTTTGATCCCAAAGCGATGGCCTATCCCGACCTCCCCCCGGAAATCAAACCGGAAGAGGTGCGCGAACTCGCCGCCTACCGCGAACATGCCGACGGCAGCGGCGACTTTTTGCTGCTCGACACCAAATATGAAACCGGCGGCCGCAATCCCTTTCACAACTTCAATATTTCGAGCTTCCGCTTCGGCCGCGAATATCTCCTCCGCGGCTACCACAATCAGCTCCACATCTACCGCGACGGCATCGGCACCGGGCGCAAGAGCTTCTACAGCAAGCTGACCGACCAGGGCAAAGCGGGTTCGACCGCCTTTGTCCGCGCCGTCATTCCGGACTTCAACGACCACGACTGGTCGCGGCTGCTGCTGTTGCGCGACGGAAAATTCCTGCTCGCCTTTGACACCGTGACGCCGCGCACCGACAACTCGCGGACCTTGATCGAGAACCTCTGGGAAGCACCCGCCGGGGGAAACGCCAAAATCGTCAACGGCTCCGATTTCTTCCTCGCCGGCCGCAGCCGGATTCCGGCCCGAGCGGCGGACGTCCCGGTCAGCATCGACAGCGCCGCGCTGCTCGACACCGTCGACCACGGGGCCAAATATTTCTCGGGCTTCCTCGGTTGCGCCGGCTTCCCGGGGATGAAACCGGGCGACAAAATCGCCATTCCCTTTGCCATCGATCAGACCGCCAGGATCAACCTCAAGCTTTTCCTCGTCGGCCACAATGCGCTGCGGGGCAAGCTCCGGATCAGCCTCGACGGCAAAGTCGCGGTCCCGGAAATCAACCACCTCACCACCGGCTATGAAATTCAGGAGGCTTCGCTGGGAACTTACGAGCTCAAGGCGGGCAAACACGTCATTGAGGTCGAGGAGCTCACCGTCCCCGAGGGCAGCACCTCGGCGCTGATCTCGATCCTCGGCGTCTCCGGAGTCAACGAGAGTTACCGGCCGCCCGCCGCCGGGTTCCGGCTCGGCACCTCCTACCCGGCGCGGCCCGACTTCACCGAAGTCAGCGCCAACATCGGCTCCTCCGGCAAAGCGATGCGCTTTACCGTCGAAGCGCCCGGCCGGGCGGGCAAAGCGTTCACCTTTGCCACTTTGGTCCGGCCCGGCGACGCCGCCGCGCCGCCGCTGGCGGCGGAGCATGGGGGCAAAATCGCCTTGAAACTCCCCGAACCCGCGCTGTTGCTGCCATACCGGTCGGGTTTGCTGCTGATCCAGCCGGACAAGCTCTTCGGCTTCCGCGTCGACGCGGTTCCCGGCCTTTTCGAACGGTCGGACGCGGTCGCGTTCGAGTACGACCGGATCACCGGCAAGCTCATCGTCTCCGGCGGCAACAACATCGTCACCGAGAGCAACGTGAACGATTTCCGCTTCATGCCGGACCGGGAGCTCGCCGCCGAAGTCGAGGCGATTTTCGCGGTCAAAAAGCTCCCCGCCCCCGAAGTCATCAGCACACCGGCACTCGCACCGCTGTGGCGCGCCAAACTCCCCGGCCCGGCCGGACTGGCGATCACGCTGCAACTCGACGGCCAGCCTTGCGTCGCGGTCGCCGCCGGAAAATCGGTCGAACTCTTTGACGCGACGGGAAAGAAACTCCGGAGTTTCGCCGCTCCCGACACCGTCGGCGCGCTCTACTTCTGGGCCGGACCGCAGCTGCTGATTTTCGGCTGCAAAAACGAAAAAATTCTCGCCTATACCCCAGACGGCGTCAAAAAGTGGGAATTCACCTCGGAAATGGCCAAAGAACTGGTGGACAGCGCCAAATACTACTGGTTCAAAAGCGCCTACCCGGGGATCTATGCCCTGACCAGCGCGGAACTCACGCCGGGCGAGGATCTGCTCTTCGCAGGAAGCGCCGGGACGGTCGAAGCGCTCGACGCCGCGGGCAACCTCCGGGGCCGCTTCTGGCAGACCTGGGGCGCGGTGACCGAACTCTCGGTCCTGCCCGCCGCCGGCAGCAAGCCGGTCGAAATCCTCGGCGCGCGGATGCTGGGCGGCAATCCCGACAGCTACGTCATCTTCGCCGATGCCAAAGGCAAACTGGTCCAGCAGTCGCGTCCGATGTCAAGCTCGCTTGACGGCACCGCGATGGGTTCGTTCGGCTTCAGCTCGATCGGCCGCGGCGCGACCATCCCGGTCCGGCTGGAAAAAGACGGCCCGATCCGCCTCGCCGGGATCTTCAACGGCTCGCAGAACCGGCTGATGCTGTGGGATCGCGAAGGCAAGCCGCTGGCCGAAGCCGAGCTCGGCCCCGGCAAAGTCGCGGTGGCGCCGCGCTACGGGCTTCAGGCGCTGGCGGGCAAAAATTCACGCGAACTGGTGATCGCCGATCTCGACGGCGACGGCAAGCAGGAACTGGTGCTCGCCTACTACCGCGACGCGGTGATCGCCTTTGACGCCGGCCTCAAAACCCGGTTTATGACCAAACTTCCATCCGACCCCACCGTGCTGGCGGAGCTGGAGAGCCCGTCCGGCGTCCGGCTGGCCGCCGGCTGCGCGAGCTCGCTCTTCATCCTCGACGGCGGCGGCCGCATCGTCGCGCAGGCCAAACTCGAGGGAATTCCGACCGCGATCGCGGTTGCCGGGGCGCAAATTCTGGTCGGCACCGACCGGGGAGAACTTGCCGCATTCAAGCTGTGACGCGCCCGCGCCGCAGCGCGACCGCGCCCGATCCGGCTCCTTCGCATGATCGCTTTTCCCGATTTTTTCCAGTCCGGCGACTGGAAATCGGTCGCATCCGGGAGTAGATTACCCCCCGTATAAAAGAATTCCCTTTACGGAGGTTTTGAGTCTGCCATGAAATACGAAGCTGTGATCGGGCTTGAAGTGCATATCCAGGTCCGGACCGCGAGCAAGATGTTCTGCTCGTGTCCGAACCGCTTCGGCGAGGAGCCCAATACGCTGGTCTGCCCGGTCTGCATGGGCTACCCCGGGGTGCTGCCGGTGCCGAACCGCGAAGCGATCAAGCGCACCGTCCGCGCCGGCCTCCTGACCGGGTGTGAAATCGCCAAAGTCAGCAAATTCGACCGCAAGAGCTATTTTTACCCCGACATGCCCAAGAACTACCAGATTTCGCAGTACGACATGCCGTTCTGCGAACACGGCAAGGTCCGGATCGGCGGCGGCAAGGGCTTTTCCGGCAACGATCTTCCCGAGAAGTGGATCGGCATCACCCGCATCCATCTGGAGGAAGACGTCGCCAAGCTCAACCATTACGCCGGGCAGTCCGGGGTGGACTACAACCGCGCCGGCGCGCCGTTGATGGAGACGGTGAGCGAGCCCGACATGCGTTCGGCGGACGAGGCCTATGCTTACTTGACCGCGCTCAAAGAGATCATGCAGTACGGCGAAATCAGCGACTGCGATATGGAAAAGGGCCAGATGCGCTGCGACGTCAACGTTTCGCTGCGGCCGGTCGGGGCGGAGAAGTTCGGCACCAAGATCGAGCTCAAGAACCTCAACAGCCTGCGTGCCGTGCACCGCGCGCTGGAGTATGAAATCTGGCGGCAGGCGGTCGAACTCGACGCCGGCCGGCAGCTCCGTCAGGAAACCCGCGGCTGGAATGACGAAGCGAACGAGAGTTACTTCATGCGTTCAAAGGAACAGGCGCACGACTACCGTTATTTCCCGGATCCGGACTTGATGAAGATTGAATTCAGCGAAGCCGAGATTGAGGCGATCCGCGCCGACCTCCCGGAACTTCCTGAAGCGAAGCGTTCCCGGCTGGCGGCGGAATACGGCTTGACCGCGTACGACGCCGAAGTGCTGACTCAGGATCGCGAGCTGGCGGCGTACTTTGAGGCGGCGGCCAAGGCGGCGAAAGCGCCGAAGCTGGCGGCGAACTGGATTATTTCGGAATTGCTGCGGGTGCTGGGCGAGAGCAAGATTGAGCTCGCGGCATCACCGGTGAAGCCGGAGGCGCTGGCGGAGCTGGTGAATCTGATTGACGCCGGGACGATCAGCGGCAAGATTGCCAAGGAAGTGTTTGCCGGGATGTTTGAGACCGGCAAGGGCGCGAAAGCGATCGTCGAGGAGCGCGGTCTGGTACAGGTGAGTGACGCCGGGGCGATCGAGGCGTTCGTCGACCAGGCGATTGCGGCCAATCCGGCGCAGGTGGAACAGTTCCGGGCGGGGAATGACAAGGTATTGCAGTTCTTCGTGGGACAGGTGATGAAGTTGAGCCGGGGCAAAGCGAACCCGCAGATGGTTCAGGACCTGTTGCGCCGCAAGCTGTAAAAAAGCGCGAAGCGCCAAAAAAAAGCGCCGCAGGCAAAAAAAAGCGCGAAGCGCCATCCCGCCCTCCGTCGCACGGAGGCGTGGTCCAGCGGCGAAACGCTGGTCGCTCGCGATCCACGCGAGCGAAGCTAAGCGCA
>CAZRFG010000068.1:0-12684 GCA_964599205.1 uncultured Victivallaceae bacterium | reverse complement strand
TACAGCTTCTCGCAGAACGTGCTCCAGCACTCGCTTGAAACCGCCTACTTCATGGGCATGATCGCCGCCGAGCTCGGACTTGACGAGCAGAAAGCCAAGCGGATCGGCCTCTTCCACGACATCGGCAAGGCGATCGACCACGAAGTAGAGGGACCGCACGCCCAGATCGGGGCGGACTTCCTGCGCAAGAACAACGAGGCCAAGGACGTCATCGCGGCGGTCGCCGCGCACCACGGCGAAGTCGAGCCGACCAGCATGTACGACATTCTGGTCAACGCCTGCGACACCCTGAGCGCGTCGCGCCCCGGCGCCCGCAGCGAAACCACCGAACTCTATTTGAAGCGCCTCGAACAGCTTGAAACCATCGCCCACGATTTCCAGGGCGTCGAATCCTGCTTTGCCCTCCAGGCCGGACGCGAAGTCCGGGTGGTGGTCCTTCCCGAGAAGATCTCCGAAGGCGAAGCCCAGATCCTCGCCAAGGACATCTGCCAGCGGATCGAAAAAGAGATGACCTACCCCGGCCAGATCAAGGTCACCATCATCCGGGAAACCCGTTCGGTCGAGTACGCCAAATAACGAAACCCTCCGCGCCGGTCGCTGATGCCCTCTCGACGCGGCCTGAAATGGAGTGGATCAATGTCAACGTTCGAAAGCCGGGTGCGGCTTGAAATCGATCCCGCGAAAATCGTCGGGAACTTCCGGGAAATCCAGCGCCGGGTCAACCCCTGCCGGTTGATGCCGGTGCTGAAAGCCAATGCCTACGGGCTCGGCGGGCGCGAAATCGCCCGCCACCTCCGCGACGCCGGCGCCGCCGCTTTCGGCGCGGCCGAGATCAACGAGGCGCTTGAGCTGGCCGGATTCGGCATTCCGATCCAGATCCTCGGCAATCTCTTGCCCGACGAGGTGGCTCCGGCGGTTGAGGCCGGTTTGTGGTGCCCGGTCGGCGACTTCGCCGCCGCCAAGCGGATCAGCGACGAAGCGGTGCGCCAGAAGCGTACCGCCGAACTCCAGATCGCGGTCGACAGCGGGATGGGGCGGCTCGGCTTCGTCGCCGCCCGCGCGGCGGACGAAATCCGCCGGGCGGGGACGCTCCCCAATGTCCGGATCCGCGGCATCTACTCCCACTTCTCGAGCGCCTTTGAGCGTTGCAACCCGTACAACCAGCGCCAGCTCGCGGCGTTCCGATCGCTGCTCGCCGAGCTCGCCGACATTCCGTTTGCCGACATTCACATGGCGGCGAGCGATGCGTTGAACAACATCCCGGAGAGCTTGCGCGCGCCCTTCAACCTCGCCCGCACCGGGATCAACCTCTACGGCTTCTACGACACTTGCGTCGACCGCTCGATGATGCTTTCGCCGGTGCTTTCACTCAAAACCCGGCTGGCGGCGGTGCGGATGCTCGACGCCGGCAGCTCGATCGGCTACGGCCGGATGCACACCTTGAAGAAACCGACCCGGATCGGCACCATCGCCGCCGGATACGCCGACGGCCTGCCGCTGGCGCTCTCCAACCGCGGTTACGTGCTGCTGCGCGGCGTGCTCTGCCCGGTGCTGGGGCGCGTGTCGATGGATTACACCACCATTTCGCTCGAAAATGTGCCCGAGGCCGAAGTCGGAGACGAAGTCGTCTGCATCGGCAGTCAGGGCGAACAAACCATCACCCTCGACGAATGGGCGCAGCTCAAAGGAACCCACGTCTACGACCTTTTGTGCTCGTTCGGCACCCGGGTGAGGAGGGTCTATCTGTGATCAACGAAGTCCAATACCGTGCCGCGCTGGCGGAAAACCGCCAGTTTTTCGCCGCCGGCAAGCGTTATTCGGTGCTCCAGCGCCGCCGCTCGATCGCGCTGCTCCGCGATCTTTTGCTCGCGGAACAGGAGCGGATCCTCGCCGCCCTCAACACCGACCTCGGCAAGTCCGAGTACGAGGCGCGCACCAGCGAATTGATCCCGCTGCTGGCAAGCCTCAAATTCATGATCGGCAAACTTCCCCGGCTGGCCCGCAACCGCGCCGTCGCCGCCGGGATTTTCAACTGGCCGGGACGCGGCGAAATCCGCCCCGAACCCTACGGGCAGGTGCTGATTTTCAGCACCTGGAACTATCCCTTGCTGATGGCGCTCGATCCCCTGGTAGCGGCGCTCGGCGCGGGCAACCGGATGGTATTGAAACTCTCGCCGCAGGCTCCCGCCACCGCGGCGCTGGTCGCTGAACTCCTGGAGCGATGCTTCACCGGCGGCGAAGTCACGGTCGCCCCCCGCGACGCCGATTTCGATTTTCTGTTCAGCGAAAAGTTCGACTATGTCTTCTTCACCGGCGGCCTCAAGGCCGGGCTCGAAGTCTACCGCCGCGCGGCCGCGACGCTGACTCCGGTCACTCTCGAACTCGGCGGCAAGAGCCCCTGCCTGGTCGACGAGAGCGCCGACCTCAAAGTCGCCGCCCGCCGGATCGCCTGGGGAAAATTCCTCAACGCCGGCCAGACCTGCGTCGCCCCGGATTATCTGCTGGTCCACCGCAAGATCAAAGACGCCCTGATGCTCGAACTCCACGATGCCGTCCGCGATTTCTTCGGCGACAATCCGGCCGAACGCGGCGATTATCCGCGGATCGTCAACGACACCCATTTCAAACGCCTGGAGCCGCTGCTCGGCGGCGGCCGCCTGATCACCGGCGGCGAAAAGAACCGCACCACCTTGTTCATCGCCCCCACCATCATCGACCGGATCACCCCCGACGACCCGGTGATGCAGGAGGAAATCTTCGGCCCGATCCTGCCGGTGCTCGAAGTCAACAACATCGAGGAGGCGGTCGCTTTCGTCAACGCCCGTCCGAAACCGCTCGCACTCTATTACTTCGGCCATGACCGCCGCAATCGCGAGCTGGTGCTCGGCTCGACCAGCTCCGGCGGCGTCGCGGTCAACGACACCATCATGCAGCTGGTTTCGCCGGCGATGCCCTTCGGCGGGGTCGGCGCGAGCGGCATCGGTTCTTATCATGGCCATTACGGCTTCGAGACCTTCAGCCACCTCAAGCCGGTGCTGTTCAAAAGCGTCTGGGGCGAACTCCCCCTCCGCTATCCCCCCTACCGCGAGTTCCAGCAGCTCATCGCCCGTTTTTTGTGCAAAAAAGCATTGAAATAACCCCCAAAGGAGACTCGACCATGTCCGGAATTTTCAAAGCGTACGACATCCGCGGAATCTACCCCGCCGAACTCGATGCCGCCATGGCGGAGAAGATCGGCCGCGCCTACGCCACTTTTACCAAGGCCAAAAAAGTGGCGGTCGGCCGCGACATGCGCCCGCACTCGGTCGCGCTCTTTGAAGGACTTGCCAAGGGACTGACCGGCCAGGGCGTCGATGTGATCGACCTCGGCCTCTGCTCGACGCCGATGTCCTACTTCGCCAACGGCTTCCTCAAGGCCGACGGCAGCATCATCATCACCGCCAGCCACAACCCCGGCGAGTGGAACGGCTTCAAGCTCTGCATCGCCGACGCGGTGCCGATCTCCGGCGCCACCGGCATCGCCGACATTGAGAAGATCGTCCAGGATCAGTCGTGGCCGAAGTCGGACCGGGCCGGCAAGGTGACCGCCTTTGACATCGCTCCCGAATACGCCAAATTCCTCCGCAAATTCTCCAAAATGGACCGCAAGCTCAAAGTGGTGGTCGATTATGCCAACGCGATGGGACTCTATGAGATCGGCGGCATTCAGGATCTTTTTGAGATCATCCCGATGTACGACCGGCTCGACGGCACCTTTCCGAACCACGAGGCCAATCCGCTTCACCTCGAAACGCTCGACGCCATCCGCGCCCGGGTGGTGGCCGAAAAGGCCGACTTCGGGGCCGCCTTTGACGGCGACGCCGACCGCTGCGGGTTCATCGACGATCAGGGAAACATCATTCCGATGGACCTCTTCACCGCATTGATCGCCCAGGACATCCTGAGCGACGGTCCGGCGACCATCCTTTACGATCTTCGCAGCAGCCGCGCGGTCAAGGAGTGCATCGAGGAGAACGGCGGCAAAGCGATCATGTCGCGCGTCGGCCACGCCTTTATCAAAGCCCAGATGCGCCAATACGGCGCGGTCTTCGCCGGGGAGCTCTCCGGCCACTACTACTTCAAGGAAAACTTCACCGCCGAATCCCAAGCCCTGGCGATGATCAAGCTCGGCAACCTGATCTGCAAGAGCGGCAAGAAGCTCCACGATCTGGTCAACCCCCTCCGCCGCTACGCATTCAGCGGCGAAATCAATTCCAAGGTCGCCGACGTCAAACCCATCCTCGCCAAGATCAAGGCCAAATACGCCGACGGCGAAATGTATGAGCTCGACGGCATCTCGGTCGAATACCCCGACTGGCATTTCAACGTGAGATCCTCCAACACCGAGCCCCTGCTGCGGCTGATCGTCGAAGCCAAAAATCAGGCTTTGATGGAACAGAAACGCGACGAGCTCCTCGCCCTGATCCGGGCCTGAGCTCGATTTTCCCCGCCGCCGGGGGGCGCAACGCGAACTTGTACCTGTAAACTCAAAACCACGAAAGGGAATGGGGTTATGGTATTCTGGACGTTGTTCACCTTTTTCGGGTTCACCGCGGCGGTGGGGATTCTCACCTGGTACTTCACCCGCAAGTCCGACCATGCCAGCCGGGACGGGTTCTTCCTCGCCGGGCGGTCGCTGACCTACCCCCTGATCGCGGGCTCGCTGCTGCTCACCAATCTCTCCACCGAGCAGATGGTCGGGCTCAACGGCGCGGCCTTCACCGACGGGCTCTGCGTGATGGCCTGGGAGGTGGTGGCGGTGGTCGGGCTGGTGCTGATGGCCCTCTTCTTCCTCCCCCGCTTTCTCAAAAGCGGGGTCACCACAGTGCCGCAATACCTCGCCATCCGCTTCGACCGCCAGACTGAACTCGCGACCAACCTGATCTTCCTCGCCGCCTACACCTTGATTTTGCTCCCGATCATCCTCTACACCGGGGCGACCGGGATGATGGGGGTGCTCGACCTTAAATCGCTGCTCGGCATCGAGTCACCGACGGTCGCCCTCTGGCTGATCGTGATCGCGGTCGGGGTGATCGGCTCGATCTATGCCCTCTGGGGCGGCCTGACCTCGGTCGCCTTTTCCGACACCCTCAACGGGGTCGGACTGCTGATCGGCGGCTTCATGATCACCTATTTCAGTCTGGACGTCCTCGGCGACGGCAGCATCCTCGACGGCATCGCTCGGATCCGCCGCGAATCCGGCCCCGATATGCTCAATTCGATCGGCGGACCGCATAGTTCGGTGCCGTTCGGCACCCTCTTCACCGGGGTGCTGCTGGTCAACGTCTTTTACTGGTGCACCAATCAGCAGATCATCCAGCGCACCTTCGGCGCGAAATCGCTCGGCGAGGGGCAAAAGGGGGTATTGCTCTGCGCCCTCCTCAAGCTGATCGGCCCGTTCTACCTCGTCCTTCCCGGCATCATCGCCGCCGTGATGTTCGCCGGCAAAGGGCTCAAATCCGACCATGCCTACGGCGCGCTGGTCAATGCGGTATTGCCCGGCCCCTTCGCCGGTTTTTTCGCCGCCGTCCTGCTCGGGGCGATTCTCTCCAGCTTCAATTCGGCGCTCAACAGCAGTTGCACTTTGTTCAGTCTCGGCATCTACAAGCCGCTCGTCAAGCCGGAAGCCACCGACGCCGAGCTGGTCCGCTCCGGCCGCAACTTCGGTTGGATCATCGCCACGCTCGCCGTGATCGGCGCGCCGTTCCTCGCCAATACCGGCGGCATTTTCAGCTACCTCCAGAAAATGAACGGCCTCTACGCGGTGCCGATCCTCGCCGTGGTGATCATCGGCATGACCGCCCCCCGAGTTTCCGCCGCCGCCGCCAAATGGACGCTCACCGGCGGGGTCACCGTAATCGCGCTCGGCTATTTCGTGCCGCCCTTTGCCACCCTTGCCGGACGGATCAATGAATACCATTTCCTCGGCCTCGTCTTCGCCGCGATGATCGCCGCCATGCTGGTCTGGGGCAAGGTCGCCGGCCGACCGACCTCCTTTGTCCAGATCGATGTCAAAGCCACCGACATGACCCCCTTCGCCGCCCTCTGGCCCTGCGCAATCGCCCTTCTGGTCATCGTCGGCACCATCTACACCGCCTTTGCCCGGTGAGTTCCTATCCGTGTAACGGTTGCTTTTTTCATCTTTCCCGTCGCTGACTTTTGCCGCCCGGTTCTTTCGGTCGTCATCATTCAGCCCCGTCGCCCGATGCTCGAACCAGTCATCGCCGCAACCGGCATTTTGACCCGATGCCGGTATTTTTTTTAATTTTTTTCAGCTTTGGGATTGACTTTTCATCCTGAATATGATATAATCCTATATAGGACTTCGGGAAGTGGTTTATTATCAGAACAACAGGAGGCGGCGATGCGACGGTTTTTCACTCTGATTGAACTCTTGGTAGTGATCGCGATTATCGCGATTCTCGCTGCCATGCTGCTGCCCGCGCTGAACAAAGCCCGCAATGTGGCCCAGTCGACGGCATGCACCAACAACCTCAAGCAGATCGGCCTGGCCTCCAACATGTACACCATCGACAGCAATGAATGGGTGATGCCGGCCCTGACGCCCGACAATACCTGGTTCTTCCGGCTCCTTTCAGGAATCGACAGCATGGGCACCCGGGTCGGCTCCGGCTACGGCGTCCAATGGTTCCAGTACGGCAACAAAGGCACCTTCGTCTGCCCCGGCGAACAACGCAAAGTCGTCGGCTCCGCCACCGCCGAAACCGCCGCCGCCGTCGAAACCGCCTACACCTACACCCACTACGGCGTCAACAGCTACTACCACGTCGGCGCGTTCGGCTTCAACGGCGCCGGCACCTCCTCCAAATGGCGCAAGCTCTCCGCCAACTACAAACCCAGCGCCATCGTCTCCGCCGGCGACAACCAGCGCGCCCGGGTCACCCACTTCAACATCATCACCTTCACCAGCTTCCGCCACGGCTCCGGCGGCGACTTCCGCATCAACACCGACGCCAACAGCACCCAATACCCCGGCAGCCAGTCCCGCACCAATCTGGCCTACGCCGACGGCCACGTCGCCGCCCGCACCTTTGCCGAACTTTACGGCGTCACCTACGACAAAAACCGCTACCCCCTCACCAACAGCTCCGCCGCCGCCCGCAACGGCGCCACCACCGACGTCCTCGCCGACGGCTACGACACCGTCGCCGGTATCGCCGTACCCTGACCCCGGCCCGCATGGAGGGGAAAACCAAACTTTTTGAGAAAAAGCCGCCCATCGGCGGCGGTTTCTTTCTTCTCCCCGGAACCCCTCATCTTTAACCAAATTTTTAAGCTCAGCGCGGCGACTTTTTGACATCGTCAAAAAGTCGCCGCGCCTGTTTTAGAAAGGTTTGAAAAAAGAAAGAGGCACGGGGGGCTTGTTTTGAGGTTATTTGATGTCTTTCAGGCGAAAGGTGATGATCTAGAGGAGGAGGAAGACGGCGATGTAGCCGGTGAGGGAGACCAGGTTGGAAGTCAGTCGCATGTAGGGGATTTCGGCGAGGTGAAAGACGAAAGCGCCGTCCATGGTGTTGGAGATCAGGTAGGGCCGGACCACCGCGGTGAAGGGGAGTTTATCGACGATGTAGCAGACGAAGTAGAAAGTGATGCATCCGACCGCGGCCGCGGTCATCCGGTCGAAGCAGCTCGAGAGGAAGAGTCCGACGCTGCCGAGGGCCATGGTGGAGAAGCTGAAGTAGACCAAACTCCAGCAGTAGCCGGAGAGGGCCTGGGGGATGGTGGCGATGGCGAAGTCGTTGCCGAGCACGTAGGCGTCGAGGAAGACCAGCTGGGTCCGGGATACGCCGAAAAAAACGATGCCGATCAGGATCATGACGAGTCCGAAATAGAACGTGTAGGCGGCGACGATGAGGTAGATGGCGAGGAATTTCGAGATCACCAGTTTGGCCCGGGAGCGGCCGCGGGCGAGCAGCAGTTTCAGCGTTCCCTCCTGGATTTCGCCGGCGATGCAGTCGCCGGCCAGGGTTGAAACCAGGATCGGCATCACGATGAGAAAGGTTGGCAGCAAGGCGGCGCGGGCGAAAAAGAGGCCGTCGGCGTAGTTGGCGATGTTTTCGAAGTCGAAATTCGACTTGCGGTCGATGGCGTCGAGCAGAAATTTCCCTTTGGCGAGCTTGAAGCTGACGTAGCAGAGCAGCACCAGCAGCAGATGTCCCGCCGCCGCGATGTAGGTTTTCTTCTGCGAGGCGATTTTCATCAATTCGTATGCGGTCATGCGCAGCATGTTATTTCTTCCCCTCCTCGGCGGTGACTTCCAGAAAATAGGATTCGAGCGAGCGTTTGTGCAAGGCGAGGGTGATCACCGTCAACCCCCGCTCCGCCAGCAGGCGGTTGATTTCGCCGCGGCAGTCGGTTTCGCAATCGACCAGCCAGCCGCCGCCGTCGGGAGCGGCTTCGCAGCCGAGCACCGGAAGCGACGACGCGGCGAGCAGCGGCGGGATCGCGGCGTTGTCGCCGGCGACTTCCAGCCGGATCGCCGGACGGCTGGAGAGCAGGTCCCCGAGCCGTCCCGCCGCCGCAAGTTTGCCGTGCTTGAGAATCCCGATGTCGGTGCAGATCTGTTCGATTTCGCCGAGCATGTGGCTGGTGACCAGCACGGTCACGCCGAATTCGCGGTTGTAATCGCGGATCAGTTCGCGGATCTCGACGATCCCGGCCGGGTCGAGCCCGTTGGTCGGCTCGTCGAGGATGATCAGCTCCGAATCCGGCAGCAGCGCGAAAGCGATGCCCAGTCGCTGCTTCATGCCGGTCGAAAAGGTGCGCACCTTGTGGTCGAGAAACGGCGTCATGCCGACGAAGTCGATCACCTTTGCAAGCTTGGCGCGGTAAGCCTTGCCGCTGCCGCCGGTCAGGAGATCGAGGTTGTAGCGGGCGCTCAAGTCGGGATAGAAGCTGGGGAACTCGATCACCGCGCCGACTCCGGCAAGGGCTTTTTCGCTGTCCTCGGCAACGTCGATGCCGCGCACCAGCACCCGCCCGGCGGTGGGGGCGATCAGCGAGGTGATCATTTTGAGCAGGGTGCTTTTGCCGGCGCCGTTGGGCCCGATCAGCCCGAACACCGCGCCCGGCTCGATCGCCAAGGAGACGCCGTCGACCGCCGCGAAAGAGCCGAAGCGCTTGACCAGGTTCTCACCGCAAAGCAAACTCATTATTTGCGCTCCAGGTGATTGCTGACGTTGCCGCCCGGATAGAGGAAGTTGCGGCTGGTCTCCTTGCCCTCTTCGCCGTGAAAGGTGTCGTAGTCGTAGAGCACCGGGATGTTGATCCCGAGCAGTACGAATTTCTTTTCGTCAAGCGGCAGGCCGTTGATGCCGGCGACCGAGCCCCATTCGTAGCTCGACTTTTCCTTGCGGAAAAAGTAGCCGTCGGGGTCGCCGGGGCATTTGAAGACGTTTTTGGAGTCGCTGAGGAAGGGCAGCAGCGTCCCGGCGATGCCCGGCAAGCCGACCTCATTGGCGGGCGGATTGGACGGACGCATGGTGCAGTACGGCAGACAGAACCGGTTGGTCTCGACGTACATGTTGAGCCCCAGCGAGATCTGACGCAAGTTGCCGACGCAGGCGGTCCGCTGCGCCGACAGCCGCGCCCGGTTGACCGCCGGCAGCGCGATCCCGGCCAGGATCGCGATGATCGCGATCACCACCAGGAGTTCGATCAAGGTGAATTGGCTTTTCATAAGTCTCCTTTGGCATGCCTACAGTGAGCGCAATGAACGCACCCAGTAATTGATCGCGGGGGCAAGGTCGCGGCGCTCATCCGGGGTCATTTTGGCGTTGGATACGCGGTTGATTTCGGCGACCAGGGCGTGGCCCTCGGGGCTGTCGAGCTGGCTTTTGATTTTATCGCGTTCCGACTGGCTCATTTTGGAGAGGTTGGCGAAGTTTTTTTCGGCCGAATTGTTGATGCCTTCGATCATCTTCTTGCGGTCGTTTTCCGGCAGCGCCCGCATCTGGTCGATGCTGCTGGATACCGAGCGGGCCATCGCCGCGATGCGGATTTTGTTCTGTTCCTCCTCGGGATAAGCGGCAAGTTGGGCGCGCAAGTGCTGGAGCACCTCCTTGCGCTTGACCCGGTTGCCCTGGGGGGCAAAGGCCCGGCCGAGGGTCGATTCCAGCTCGTCGCGGGTCCATTTGTCTTTTTTGAGGATTTCGTCCGCGGTCAGCGGTTCGACCGTGGCGGTCTGCTTAAAGAGAATGATCGCACCGCCGAGCGCGACCAGCAGCGCCGCCGGCAGGATGATCTTTTTGAGCTTGCGCTTGTTCATAGCGGCGTTTACTCTTTCCTGAGTTCGGCAAAAGGCAATACTTTATATTTCTTCTTCTCCAGCATCCGGTAGAGTTCGGACCCGGAATTGAGCACCAGTCCGTGGCTGGCCAGCTTGACCCCGGCGTCCACCGGCTTGAAGACGTTGTTGTCGAAATCGGCGAAGGTGACCAGTTCGACCGTCAAATCCTTGCCTTCGGGTTTGATCTTGAAGAGAAAAACCGGGGCGATCAGGAAAATCGTCGAGCTCTCGTAGTAGTTGCCGCCCTTGACCAGTCCCCCGAGATCGACCGTCGCCGCAAAGAACTTGTCGTCGCCGACCGAGAAAGCGCCGCCGACCAGGGGCGGCAGCTGCTGATAGACGTCGTCCTGGAGAATCCACCCTTCCAGCCGGAGGAAGTTGCCCTGCGATTCGAAGTCCATTTTGAGCTTGACCGGCGAACTGCCGTATTCTCCGGCGTAGGTGCCGGCGAGGTTTTCGGTGAGCGGCATCTCGGTTTCGGGCACCGGAGCTTCCAGCGATTTGGTGGCGTTGCAGCCGCAGAGGAGCGCGATCGCGCCCGCGATGACCATCGACAGCAGTTGTTTCATCCCATCCCTCCTGGTTTACGGGTTGCAGATTCGGAAAATCAGTTGTTCGAGCACAAGGCGCGGCTCGCCGCCGCCGGAGACCAGCGCCCGGTTGGCGTTGAGCACCGCATCGAGCGAACGCGCCACTTCGGCGTCGGGATATCTGAGCGCGCCTTCGCACATTTTGAAGGCGCGATATGGATGCAGTTTGAGCAGCAGATTGTCGGGATGCCCCGCCTTTTCGGCGTCACTGAAGCCGTCGAAGGTGCGCGGATTGACCCGTTCGAGTTTCAGCTCGCGCATCGCCCGCTTGACCTGGATCAGCTTCTGGAATTCGCCCGACACCGCCGCCAGCACCCGGATCGCGGCGTCGCCCTGCTTGATCAGGGTGTCGAGCACCTCAAGCGCAGTCCGCAGATCGCGCTCGAGCAGCGCCCCGGTAAAGGTCCAGCTCACCGCCTCCGGCGTCCGGCTGCTGATCGCACGGCAGTCCTCAAGCGTGATTTCCGGCGCGTCGCCGACGTAGAGCAGCAGTTTGTCAAGCTCGTTCATCATCGTCCCGGTATCCGAGCCGAGGATGGTCTCAAGGTACTGCACCGCCGCCGGGGCGATCTTTTTGCCGGCGTTGCGGCAGAGGTCGGCGATCGTCCGCCGCCGGGTGTCGGCGTAGTTGCGGTCGTTCGCCTTGGCCGACGACTCGACCGCGATCTCGGCCCCCGCCATCTTCAACGCCTTGGCGAAACTCTTGCGCTGGTCGAAGCCGGGGCCGTTGATGATCACCGTCTGCTCGTCCGGCAAAGCTTCACACAGCGCGGCGGCCAGCTCCGCCGCCGGGCCCTTGCCCTTGTACGCATCCGAGAGCTCGGTGAAAAACGCGAAATTGCGCAGCCAGATGATCTGGTTCGGAGTCAGAAACGGCGGCGTCCGCATCGAGCTCAGCATCGTTTCGGCGATCTCGGCGAATTTCATGCCGTCGCCGTCGCCGGCGATGATCTCAAGCGCGCCGCAGCTCTCGGGGTCACCCCCGGCCAGGCCGGCCACCAGCGCCCGGCTCCGTGCTTTCTGCGCGAAGTCGTCGTCGCCGGAAACGATGTAAAGTTTTCCCGCCATCTTACTTTTTTTCTTCCTTGCGCCCCAGAATCTCCTCGATGAAGAACTGCGGCCGCGCCCGGACGTCGGTGTAAATCCGCCCGATGTATTCCCCCAGCAACCCGGTCCCGATCAACTGCACCCCGCTGAAAATGAAAGCCACCCCGAACAAGGTGAACACCCCCTGAACCGTCCAGTCGGGATCGAACACCCGCCGGATCAAAATGTAGAAGCTCAAGACAAATCCGAACACCGCGATCGCACACCCGGCATAGGTCAACAGCCGCAACGGAAAGGTGGTCATGCAAGTCAAAAGATTGAATTGCAAATTGATCAGCTTCCAGATCGAATACTTCGACTCGCCTGCCTTGCGTTCGCTGTGGCCGACCGGAATTTCACAGCAGTTGCGACCGAAACTGTTGCCCAGCACCGGAATGAAGGTGCTGCGCTCATTGCAGAGCTTCATCGCCTCGACCACATGCCGCCGGTACGCCCGCAGCATACAGCCGTAGTCGTGCATCCGTACCCCGGTCGCCTTCTGCGCCACCAGATTGACGATCTTCGACGGAATCTTGCGCGCCAGCGAATCCTTGCGATTCTGCCGCACCGTCCCGACCACGTCATTGCCCTCCTCCGCCGCCGCCACCAGATTCCCGAATTCCTCCGGCGGATTCTGCAAGTCGGCGTCAATCGTAATCA
>CAZRFG010000067.1:0-12813 GCA_964599205.1 uncultured Victivallaceae bacterium | reverse complement strand
GATGAATGAAATTTCCATCGAATTGACCGGACACTTGATCGGATTCATCTCCCAGTAGATGTAGGGGTGAAAGGGCGCCGACACGGTGCTGAGGACATCGTCGACCGTCCCCACCAGCTGCATTCGTTCAAACCACGGATAGAGGTGGGAGGCCCAGAAGCGCTGCGACACAATCCCCCCCAATGCCACCCCGAGCCCGGTGAAGAGCGAGCCCAGCGCCCCCGCCGAAGTCCCGAACCGGCTGTAAAGCCCGAAAATCATGATCGGCCCCGCCCCGCCGAGCCAGAGCGAACTCATCACCGTCGAAAACATCTTGATGTAGTCGAGTTGGGCCATGAAGAACCCGCCGGTGAGAAAAATCAGGACCACCGCGAGCGATGCCAATCGCAGCGCCAGCAAGTGCCGCTCCGGCGTGAAAGGTTTTTTGAGCAACGGCAGAATCATGTCCTGGACGATGGTGGTCGAACTGCTGAAAATCCGCGCGTCCTCGGTCGAAATCATCAGCATGATGACCAGCACGCAGAACAGCCCGGCCAGGCCGACCGGCAGCATCGAGCGCATCGAGCCGGCCGCCAGCATCTGGTAAAAAAGGGTCCGGTACTGCTGGAATTTATCCATCCCGCCGGCGGTCTTCTTGAACACCGCGAGCGATTCGTTCAAATACGGGGTGTCGAGGTCGGCCTTGTACGACAGCGGCGGCTCGACGCCGATGGCGTGAACTTGCGGCCCGGCGGCGGCGAGTTTGGCGCGAAGCTCGGCGCGAAGCGGCGCTTCCGACGGATGGGGGAGCACTTCCTCGGAAATTTTGCTCAGCAAAGCGACCCGGACCTGATGCGCCGGAGCGGCGAAATCGCGGTGGTTCATAAAGGTCGAAATCGCCAGCGCGATCAATACGCACATCACCACCGCGAGGCCGTTGCGCCACGCTCCCAGCAGCGCCGCCATCTTCTGTTCATGGGGCGACTTGGCCGCTCCGCTGCTGCCGCCGCCGATCCAGCTGGCGCGGTTGAGGATGGAGTTGAACAAGGTGACGAAAAGGGCGAAGAGATTGAAATCGCGAAGTTCGGAAATGTCGTTGGGATTGAGGAAACTCTGCCCCGCCACCCGGTCGGACAGCACCGGCGCGATCTCCGCCCACCAGGAGAATTTGTAAAGCAGGAAACAGCAGAAGATGACGAAAATCGGATAGCAGATCAGCCCCTGAACGCAGTCGGTCACGATCAGCGCCAGCGTCCCTCCCGACCACAGAATGACCGCGCACAGGGTCAGCAGCAGCGCGGTCAGCACCATGAAAGTCGGCACCTGGCACCCGGCAATCGACAGATGGGCCGGCAAGCCGATGAAGTAGACCAGAAAGCGCGCCGCCACCGCCGGACCGATCATGTTGGTCAGGATTTCGGCCGTCGTCCGGATGATGGTGGCCAGCACCCGCAAGGTGCGGTTGTAGCGCATTTCAAGGAACTGCCCGATCGACATCGCGCGGGTCTGGCGGTAGCGGTAGACGCAGTAACCGGTGAGCGAGAGAAAAATCCCGATCGGCAAGGTCACATTCTGCCAGAAGGCGATCCCGAAACCGCCCTTGTAGCGCTCTTCGCAGAGTGCGATCAGCACCAGCACTCCGAGCGCGATTTCAAGGTCGGCGACGCAAATCACATAGCGCCCCGCCACCCGCCCGGCGACCACGAAGTCGGCCACGCCGCGAATGTAGCGCTGCAGATAAATCCCGATCCACACCACGAACCCGATCGGCAGGATCGCGATCAGCCAGTCCACCCAGTGCATCAGAAGCTCCGATCTTTATTTAGCGGTTGCGGGCGTCACCCGCAGCACGGCGGACTTGACCCAGTCGTTCAACTCTTTGGTCAACTCGGGATGCGGGCTGAAGACCAGCACCCGGCCTTTGCCGAGCGGCGCAGTCCAGCTCGCGGGCGAATCGACCTGAATTCCGGCCGGAACCCCGTTGTCGGCGATTTCGGTGCGGAAATACGCCAGGACTTCGGCATCGGGAAGATCCCCGCGGCCGGCGGGTTCGACCACCGGGCCGTTCTGATACTTGATGGCGAGGAGCCCGGCGCGGTCGCCGAACACTTTTCGCCCGGCCTCGGTGAGTTCGATCTTGAGCTCGGTCTTGCCGCGATCCCAGCGCGGCGACTTGGTCTTCATGTCGGTCAGTGCCAGCGCGCCGGGACTGTTGACGGTGGACAGATACGCGCCGGCGCAGAAGCCGACGTAGCCGCCGCCGTTGCGGATGAATTCGACAAGTTTGCGGCGGCCCTCTTCGCCGAGGGTCTGCGACTGAAGCGAACTTTTGCCGCCGGGGGTGATCACCACGTCGGCCTGGGCGAGTTCGCCGTTGCGGATGCCCTCGGCGGTCACGTCGGAAACCGCAAAGCGCTTGTCGGCGGCGAGGATGTCGCGGATCGGCTGCGCCCAGATTTCCTCGACTCCCGGCCCTTTGCAGACTTTGACCCGGACCGGGTTTTCGGCGGCGGCCAGCGTGGACAGCAAACAGCAGCAAACCGCGGCGGCAACGATCCGTTTCACGGCTTCACCTCCGGTTTTCGCGAATATTTGTAGTAAAGCATGATCGCGGCAGCCACCATGCCGGTGTTGATGACGTAGAGCGCCGCCACCCAATCGACCGTATCGCGCGAGAATTTGTAGATGCTGCCCGAAATATACCCGATCTCGACCAGCCAGAAAAAGGCGATGCTCTGGCCGGTGACATTTTTGGTCTTCAGCGTCTTGCGCAGAGCGGCCGGCCAGCTGAAACCGAAACAGAACAACATGATTGCTTCAAAGATAGCCATTTTCGATCCTTATTTCTTCTTCTCAAGTTCAATCGCCTCGTCCCAGAACTTCCACTGGACGGGCTTGATGGTGGCATACTGAAAGAAAATCACGCCGGGAAGATTGCGCTCGCGGCAGGCGTCGACCACCGCTTTGGCGTCAGGCAGATCGGCGAAGCCGCCGAGGGTGGGGACGCCGGTGCGCTTGATCGTCCGCACCGCCACTTCGGCCGGCCAGGTCGCGGGTTTCTTGAACTCGCGGTGGTAGGTCATCGGGCAGATGAAATCCATGTAGGGCCCGAGAATGTCGTAATTCTGCGCATAGTTGCAGCGGCCGAAGAGGTCATTGGCTTCGCCGCCCTCGGGCATGAAGGCCGCCGAGAGCTGGAGTTTGGGATTGGCCGCCTTGACTTCGGCCTTGACGTTTTTGACGATCTCCTCGATCTCGGCTTCGCGCATTTTGACCCACTTGGTGACGTCGGGGTCGCCGGCCTTGAAGGCCTTGACGTAGGCTTCCTTGTCGTCATTGTTGGCGAGCACGAATTTGCGGACGTTGTCGAGGTTGATCCCGAGCTCCTTCGCCTTGGCCTGGTGATTGGGACAGAAGCAATAGACCACGTGGGGGTAGCGGATGTAGTCGAGGTGGATGCCGTCGATCGGATACTTGTCGGGCTGGGAGGCGAGCTCCTTGATCATCGCGAGGAGGTACTTGCGATAGCCTTGCGAGAGCGGGCAGACCCGGGGCTTGTCGGTGGCGGGATGGATGCCCGGCTCCTTGGCGCTGCCGGCGTGGTAGAAACCGTCTTCAGGATGAGCGGCGATCCAGACTCCGTCGCTGTTGACCACGAACCAGGCGTGGACCGCGATGTTTTTCTTTTTGCAGGCGGCGGCAAAGTCATGGAGAAGGTCGTCGCCGGTGTTCTTTTTGAGGCAGACCTTGCTGTCCCAGGCGGTCATGCCGTTGATCCCTTTGACCAGGATGACCGCCATATTGATGTGATGTTTGGCGAGGTCGTCGACCACGGTTTCGACGCCTTTTTTGCGGACCGTTTCGGCCCACAGCCAGATCGCCCGGACGTCCTTGATTTCCGCCGCAAAGGTGGACAGCGCCATCGCCGCGACGACGACTGCCGGCAGCCATTTTTTCAACATGATGTGACCTTTCGTTTGGGGGGTTATTGAAGGCTGTTGTGCCAGATTTTCAACCATTCGCCGACGCCCTGCAGCACCATCTGCATGGCGATCGCGGTGACGATGAGTCCGGTCAGCTTGACCACCGCGCCCATAATGCCGTAACGGACGAAAAAGCGCCCGATGGTGTTGGCCTGAAACATCAGCAGCATATTGATCAATACCGCGATCACAATGTCGATGCAGACCATCGCGCCGCCCCGCAGCGCGGCGTAGGAAATCATCACCGTGATCGTCCCCGGACCGGCGATCAGCGGAGCCGCCAGCGGCACCACCGAGATGTCCTCCGACGTTTTAGCCAGCTCCTCGGCGGCCCGGGTCCGGGTCACCAGGCCTTCGCGGATCATCTGGAGTCCGATCACAAACAGCACCAGCCCGCCGGCGATCCGGAGCGTGCCGATCTCCACCCGAAAAATGTACTTGAGGGCAAAATGCCCGGTCAGCACCGCGGCGATGAAAATCGCCAGCGCCACCAGCGAAGCCCGCATCGAAACCCGCCGCAACTCGCGGTTGTCCAGCGGCGGATCGCAGGCCGCGAGAAAGGAAATCTTGCTGGCCGGATTGATCACCACCAGAAAATACAAAATGTCCTCAATCGCGTCGATCATAGGCACCTTTCTCCGAATTGCCGGAAAATCGCGGCGGCATCCGGATCGGTCGCCGCCATCAGCTCGGGATGGAACTGGACCCCGAGCATCCAGCGCGCGCCGTCGACGCGGAGCCCCTCGATGATGCCGTCCCCGGAGCGGGCTTCGACGGCGAGTCCGTCGCCGATCCGGCCGACCGCCTGGTGGTGAAACGTATTGACCAGCAGCCGCCGTTTGCCGCAGCAACCTTCAAGCAGCGACCCCGGTTCGATTTCGACCCAGTGGGTGCCCACCGGATTGGGCTCGGTCTGCCAATGGGTCAGCGCGCCCGGATACTGGCTCGGCACATCCTGAATCAGCGTCCCGCCAAAGGCGACGTTGAAAACCTGAATCCCGTGGCAGATCGCCAGGAGCGGCCGGTCGAGTTCGGCGATCCGCCGGATCCACGCAATCATCCGGCGGTCGCGCTCGATCTGGAGCCCTTTGGAGCCGCAATTCTCCTCACCGTAGAGCGCCGGGTCGACGTCGCCGCCGCCGGTGACCACGAACCCGTCGAACCTGGTCGCCGCGCTCAACTCCACTTCGTCCGGCAAAATCACCGGAGTGACCCCGGCGGCCTGGAGCGACATAAAATAGGCGCGGCGGATCCACAACTCCGGCTTCGACGCATCGTGCGCCGGAAAAATTCCAATCAGAGGCTTCATTTGACAAACTGCTCCCGGTAATGTTCCGGCCAGTATCCTTTGATCTGGCGGAAACGGCGGCTGAAGTGATAGGGGTCGGTATAACCGAGGTTCTGGGCGATTCGCGCCACGGTCAGACTGCGGCAGGAAAGCATTTCCACCGCGATCTGCATTTTGACCTCGTCGATATAATTTTTGGGGGTGGTTCCGGTGTGCTGCTTGAACAGCCGCGTAAAGTGGGCGTAGCTCAAATTGCACAACTCGGCCATGCTCTCGACGTTCCACCAGTGGTCCGGATCGGACTTGATCTCGCGCAAGAGGTGGTCGATGAAGTTCGGCACCGCCGACTTCTCGGCGCGGCCGTGGTTGGCGCAATGGAGTTCGAGCAGCAGTTTCTGCAATTCGACATTGGCCTTGAGCTGGGATTCGCGGGTGTTGTCGAGCATCCCCTCGATCACCGGCAGCAGCCGCCGGATCGCGCCGAGGTGAACCACCCCGGTGTGAATCATCCCGGCGCGGAACATCGCGTCGGCGACCGGCCCGCAAAAGGAAATCGCATCTTCGCAGAAACAGTCGCGGTAGCCGCCGTATTTGTGCTGGTATTTCGGGGGAATGATGATCGCGTCGCCTTTTTTGAGCACGGTTTCCCGGCCGTTCTCGTCGCAATAAAGCCCCTGTCCGTCGTAAAAGTGGGAGATGTCGTAGAAGCGGAACGAACGGTACGGGGTGGTCAAAAAATCCAGTGGATCGGTGACGCTGCCGCGTTTGAAGCCGAAAATCCAGAGGCCGTATTCGGAGTTGAACTTCGGCATATTTTTGGGGACGTCAACGATGACCGGAGTGCTGTTCATGGCCTCACTTGCTCCCCGCGTTGACCTGGCTGCGGAAGGTTTCGCAACTCAGATACCGCAGCGCCGTCGCGCCCATCGCCGCCGCGGCGCGAAGCATATTCTCCTCGCCGAGCTCAGAACGGGCGGCTTCGGCGAATTCCGGCGAATGCCCCGGAATCCGCCCCTCGCTGATCGCAAAGTAGGGATGCGTCCCCGGCAGGATTCGCGAAAAATTCCCGAAATCGCTGGAGCCGCGACCGGGGACGGCCGGGTATTCGACCTTGAGCCCGGCGGTGGCGGCGGCTTCGGCGTAGGCCGCGTTGAGCGCCGGATTGGCCACCCGGCCCTGGTAGAACGGCTCCGAAGCGGCGATCCGCGACCGGGTGTCGGTCATCAGCGCCGCGCCCCGGACAATATTGCGGAAGCGTTTTTCCATCCCGTCGAGCAGCTTCTCCTCCGGCGAACGCAGAAAGAACACCGCGCCGGCACGCTCGGGGATGATGTTGGGAACCACCCCGCCGTGGGAGATCACGCCGTGGATCCGGGCGCTCTCGGGAAGCTGCTGGCGCCAGGCATTGACCGCGTTGAAAACCAGCAGCACCGCGTCGAGCGCGTTCTTGCCGAGCTCCGGCGCGGTGGCGGCGTGCGCCGCTTTGCCGCGAAACACGATTTCAAACCGGCGGATCCCGAGCGAGCCCATATCGGGAGTGGTCCGCCACGAGGGGTGGACCATCATCAAGGCGTCGACGCCGTCGAGGCAGTGGTGTTTAAGCATCAGCACCTTGCCGCCTTTGGACTCTTCGCCGGGAGTGCCCAGCACCGCGATCCGGCCGGGAAGTTTGCGCGCCGCCAGCTCGGCGGCGACCGCTTCGGCGGCGGCGACCGCGGCGACCGCGATCAGATTGTGGCCGCAGCCGTGGCCGATCGATTTGAGGGCGTCATATTCGGCGACCAGGGCGAACATCGCCCCGCCCTGCCCCGCGATGGCGCGAAAGCCGGTCGGCTGGCCGGCGAACGGCATTTCCACCTCAAAATTCGCCTGGCGCAACCGCGCAGTCAGTTGCTGCGCGGCAAAAAACTCCTGCATGCCGAGCTCCGGACGCCGCCAGATCGCCCGCGAGAGTTCGCGATAGGAGCCGGCTTCACGCCGGATCCGCTTGAGGAGTTTTTCCACATCGTCCATCATACCGTCTCCAAGTTCAAAAGGCTTTTCGCTTGCGTTAAAAGGATCTCTTCGATCGCCGGAGTGAACGCGAACAAGTGATCGTAGAGTTTGCAAATCTGGTAACAGGCGTAATCGTCCGGATTCCGGTACGCTTCGGCGCCCGGGAGATACCCGATGTGGCCGTTGCTGTAGCCCCACACCAGGAGGCCGGGATGAGCGGAAGTCAGTTTGGCGTCATAGACCGCAAAGGGCTCCCCCGGCAACGTCAGGATCGCCAGGCCGCCGATCCGGCAGAGCGCCATCGCAACGTGGGGCAGCTCCGGCGCAGCCCGGCCGGCGGCGAGTTTCGCTTTGGCCCGCCGTCCCCATTGATGGAGAAAGGCCGAAAAGCCGGGGGCGTCGGAACTTCCCTCGCGCAGTTCGATTTCCCGGTTGATCCCGGCTTCGCTCGCCGGCACGGCCAGCGGCAAAGCGAAATGCCGCCAGTTGATTTCAAGCGGTCCGGCCGGAACTTCGGCGGCGGCGCGCCGGATTTTGCCGATCCGGTTGAAAATCAAAGCGCCGATCGCTTCGATATCCGAGTCGTCCCCGGCGCCCCAGCGGTTGAGGTTGGTCACCGGGTCAATCTCGCCGCAACACCCTTGGAGGAAAAGCCCGCGCCCGTTCGCTTCCTCGATCCGGCGGTTGACTTCGCCGGGAAAGTCGGCGCTGATCCGGGGCCGCGGCCCGAAGACCACCGGGTGGCAGGCGTAGTGCCAGAACACCAGCTCCGGCTTGTCGCCGCGGGCGATGAAAAAGGCCGAGAGCCGGGAATCGATGCCGTGGAAATTGCGTTCGCGGCGGTTGAAGCCGACCGGCTCAAGAATCAGACTTCCGGTGCGGATCGAAACAACCGGCGCGAGGTCGGCTTCGGCGCGGACCGCCGCCTCGACGATCTTCGGCACCGCCGTCCGGCGGTAGGCTTCGCACTCCCACCAGGGACCGCCGTGGGTGTGGATCGCCCCGATCAAAATCGATCCGGCGGGAATCCCGCAGCGTTCGGCGATCGCCTGCCGCAGTTCGGCGTCCACCGGCGGCAGCACGTTCAAAAGGTCGCAGACCACGATCAGCAGCCGCTGTTCGCCGTCAGAAAGCAGCACCGCCCGCGCTTTGAGCTCGTCGCGCACGCTTTCGCCATATCGGGTGTAATCGTAACCGTACCCGTCGAGCGGCACGTCGGCGGCCGGGGTGATCACCGATTCGCCGTATCCGGCGGCGAGACGACAATCGCTGAAAGTGGGCCGCTTGCTGGTCATTTGCCCTCTTTCGCCAGCAGATGTCCGGCATTGGTGAGAATGATGGGCTCGACGTCGGGGGTGAATGGAAACAAGTGGCTGTAGGCTTTGCAGATCTGGTAGCAGGCGTAATCGTGGAAGTCGGCGTAGGCGGCGGCGGTCGGAAGATACCCGGCGTGGCCGTTGCTGTAGGCCCAGACCATCAAGCCGGGATGAGCGGCGGCAAGCTTGACCGAATACCCCGAGAAAGGCTCGCCCGGCAAAGTCAGAATCCTCGCCCCGCCGATGGTGATCAGCGCCATCGCCAGATCGGGAAGCGCCGGGGCGGCTTTGAACTCGGCCAGCCGCGCTTTGGCCCGGACGCCCCAGTCGCGAAGGAACTGATCGGCGCCGGGAATGTCGGAACTGCCCAGCCGCGTCGCGATCTCGCGCTCGATTTCAGCTTCGTCGGCGGGTACCGCGAGCGGGAGGTCAAAGCGCCGCCAGGACACTTCGAGTCCGCCGTCCGAAACATCGGCGGCCTGACGCCGGATTTTGCCGATCCGGCGATAAATGAGTTCGCCGATCGCCTCGATATCGGAATCGTCGCCCGCGCCCCAGCAATTGAGGTTGGTCACCGGGTCGATGTCGCCGTCGCAGCCCTGGAGGAAAATTCCGTGTCCGCCGCCGGCGGCGATCAGGCGGTTGACTTCGCCGGGGTAGTCGGCGGTGATCTGCTCCAGCGGCCCGAAGACCACCGGATGGCAGGCATAGTTCCACAAGACGATCTCCGGCCGTTCGCCGCGATCGACGAAAAGGGCGCTCAACCGCGGATCGATTTCGCTGAAGTCGCGACTGCGGCGGTTGAAACCGACCGGTTCGAGGAGGAGACTCCCGCTGCGAAGCGCTTCCACCGGCGCGGCGTCGGCGAGCGCGGCGGCGGCCGCTTCGACGATCCGCGGCAAGGCGAATTCACAATAAGCGTCGCTCCGGAACGAGGGGCCGCCGTGGGTATGGATCGCCCCGATCACAATCGCATCGGCGGGGATCCGGCAGTGTTCGGCGATCCGCTGCCGCAGTTCGCCAACTACCGCGTTCGGAATGTTGAGGAGGTCGCAGACCACCATCAGCAGCCGGGAAGACCCGACCGCGCAGAAAAGCGCGCGCGCTTTGAGATCGTCGCGGACCACTTTGCCGACCCGTCCGGTGCCGTAACCGTAGCCGGCCAACGGAATGTCGGAAGCGGGAGTGATGATGCTTTCGCCATATCCGGCTGAAAATTTCGCGTTCATGATTGCTCCAGGCCTGTTCGCTGTGATAATTTATCATCGGGAATGGTTTTTTCAATCATTCCGGCGGCGACTTCCGTTAAAAAATTATTTCCCCCGCATCACCCCTGGTGATGGATAAAACCCTCAAAAAGACACCCCAAAAAATGATATTTTCTCAACCTTCCACCGGCAGATGGCGCCGACAGACCTCAATGGTCCGGATCGCCTGCCCGGCGGTACAGCAGCGGAGGGGTTCGCGCCCCGCCACCGCGTTATTGAAATAGTCGAGCATCTCAAAGTACCCGCACCCCGGCTCCACCGCCAATTGCTGTTTGCGCCCGTCGGTGCAGAGCTCAAAGAGACTGCCGTCCCCGGCAAAAGTGATCGACCCCTTTTCGAAAGCCGCCCAACCGCCGGCGCGGAGGGTGAAGCCGGGCGGGAAGATGCTGCCGCTCTCGATGGTGACGACTTCGCCCGACCGGTAATACCAGACCGCGTTGAGGTACAGCGTGCCGAAATGGCCGGCCACGCCACCGGGTTGCTCGATCCGTTCCGGCTCGCCGAAAATGCTCAGCACGAAATCGATATCGTGAATCGCCAGGTCAAAGAGCGCGCCGCCCCAGTTGCGTTTGACCGCCTCATCCTGCCACTGTCCCCAGTGGGGTTCGGCATTGTGGCGGTAGAGCTTGAGCAGTTTCAACCGGCCGAGCTCCCCCGACTTGAGAAACTGCCGCAACCGGCAGTAGGCCGGAAAGAAGCGCAGACAGTGGCCGATCATCAACCGCCGCTTCTGCCGTTCGGCGAGCTCTTTCAGCGCGCGCGCCTCGACGAGGTCGAGACTGATCGGCTTCTCGAGCAGCACATCGCAACCGGCCTCGAGGCAGCGGCCCGCCACCCGGCAATGGAGCATGGTATGCACCGCGACCACTGCGATTTGCGGCTTGAGCGCCGCCAGCGCCGCGTCGAGATCGGCGAAAACAGGAACATCGGCGAGCGCCGGCAGCGCCGGATCGACCACCCCGGCAAGCTCAAGCTCCGGATGGCGTCGCACGTTGTCGGCATGGATCCGCCCCATGAAACCGTAACCGACGATCAATACCCGGCGCGGCGCACTCATCTCAGGCCCCCGGAACTTCAGAGCTGAAGCGCTGTACTTTGGCGATCGCTTCGACGATGTCGTCAAGGTCGGCTTCGCTGCCCAGCAGCACGTTCTGGTTGAGCCAGCAGCCCTCTTCTCGCGAGGCTTTTTCGCAGACCGGGCAGCTGACGCGATTGTAATCGAGATCGGGGTTGCTGTTCCGCCAGCCGTTGAACGAGGCAAAGGCGCGATTGCGCATGAAGTCATGCTGATACTGCGGAGTGTCGTACCCGGCCGCGATCGGCAGGCCCTCGGCGGCCAATGCCTTGAGCCAGGCGGAGCGGGGAAGATTGCCGAAAGCCGCCTTGTCGTAACGCATCACAAAGAGATGCCAGGCGTGGCGGGTGGTTTCGGCGCTCCGGACCAGGGGGCGCAAGCCGGGCACGGCTTTGAGTTTCGCGCGCAAAAGTTCGGCATTGCGCGAGCGCAGTTCAATTTCGGCGTCGAGCGTCTTCATCCGCGCTTTGAGAATCGCCGCCTGGAAAGCGCCCAGCCGGTAGTTGCCGCCGAGATTCGGATGCGAATACCACGCCCCGGTCCGGGTCCGGCCGCAGTTGTGGACGCTCCAGCAGCGTTCGGCGAGCCGGTCGTCGTTGGCGACGATGACGCCGCCCTCGCCGGAGCAGAGGTTCTTGCTGCTCTGAAAAGAGAAACTGCCGAAGTCGCCGATCGAGCCGACCCGGCGGTGCTTGTATTCGGCCCCGACCGCGTGGGCGGCGTCCTCGATCACATATAAATCGTGCTTGCGGGCAATTGCCATGATGCGATCCATATCAGCCGGATTGCCGCCGATGTGAACCGGGATGATCGCCCGGGTGCGGGACGTGATTTTGGCTTCGATCGCGGCTGGATCCATGCAGTAGGTGTCGGGGTCGATGTCGACGAAAACCGGCACGCAGTTGGTCTCGAGCACGCTGGTGATGGTGGCGAGAAAGGTGTAGGGCGGCACCAATACTTCGTCACCGCCCTCGACTCCGCAGGCGAGCAGCGCATTGCGGAGCGTCACCGAGCCGTTGCACATCGCGATGCCGTATTTGGCCTGTTGATAGGCGGCAAAAGCGCGTTCAAATTCGGCGATGGCCGCGCTGGCAATACCCCAGATTCCGCTATCGAGAACTTCCCGCAGCGCCGCCGCTTGGTCGTCACAATGCGATGGCCAGACCGGAAACGTCTTACCGTCACGGACCGAAACCCCGCCGTTGATTGCTAGTCTGCTCATTTTTATCATCCTCATGAGTTGGCTGAACGATGTTTTTTTATGGTTCAATGTATATAATATCCAATTTCCGATCATTCGGCAATGGATAAAAAAATCATCTCGGTCGATAAAAAAAGCATTTGCCCGCGAACCCCCGGAAAATGACAAAAAAAATCCCGGATCGGGCCTTTCGACCGGATCCGGGAAAGTTGCGCGGAAGCGTTACTTGGTGCGCGCGTAGTAGTAGCGATATTCATCCGCCGGCACCAGCATCGGGCTGGGCTTGCCGGTTTCCAGCACGGCGCGCTTGATCAAGCTGACGTGGCCGTCGACCCAGCTCGCATTGATCGCGCCGTCGTGGCGGTCGCCGACGCCGGGGCCGGAGCCTTTGAGATAGAGCACCGAGAACTGGGTCGCGGAGGACTGGTCCGAACTGTCACCGGTGGCGAGCGTTTCGGTCGGCTTGGTGACCATATTGGGTTTGGCCGCAATCCCGAGATAGCCGAGGCCGCGGGTCTGGCCGCCGGCATTGCCGCCGCCCCAGTTGTAGCCGGTGCTGCCGTAATAAGCGGCGTTGCCCGGAGTCAGTACGACCGGGCCGCTGTTGGTCCAGGAGGGACAAGCGAAAGCGCCGGAACCGAGCGCCGCTTTGGCGCTGGCGGTGGTGGAGTCAACCACATCGTCGAGGTTGATGCCGAGATAGGGCGC
>CAZRFG010000066.1:6179-12848 GCA_964599205.1 uncultured Victivallaceae bacterium | reverse complement strand
CGAAGCCCCAGCTCACAAAGGCGGAACGAGTTCCGCCGGCTGAGCCCGGCCCCCAGGCGAGCACTGCGCGCGGACTTGATCTGAAATGAAACGGCCGGAGAAATCCGGCCGTTTTTGTTTTTATACGATTGCGATATCCGGTACGATTGCAGGGCTTATTCTGCGGCTTTCGCCGCGCGGATGGCGTCGCTCCGCAGGCGCATTCGCGCCCACGTCGCTCGGGCCGGTCTCGGCGCCGGAACTCGTTCCGGCTTCTTGAGCTGGGCTTCGCCCGGCCTGAACTCGAGGCTCCGCCTCGGCCTCCGCCAAAGGGCTCCGCGCCCTTTGGAAACCGCGCCAGGGCCGGGTGGCCCTGGACCCCTGCTCGGCGGGGGTACCCGCCTCGCGATCCGGGGCAGCTTGCGCGCCCCGAGCCGAGAGAGCGCCCGCGACCGGCGAGGCATCCCGAGGGCGACGGTCGCCTCACCCCACCGTCTCGATATCCGCGATCACCTTGGCCAGAATCTCCGCGTAGTCCGGGATCTTCGCCTCCTCCTGCTCCGCTACATGCTCCGGCACCGACGTCGACGGCGACGCCGGCGCAAATACCGTGCAACTGTCCGGCGCATGCTCAATCGAAATCGGGTAACTCCCCAACATCTCCGCCAACCGGATCGAATCCGCCTTGTCCATCCCGCACAGCGGCCGCAACACCAGCATCTCCGTCGCCTTGGCGATCGTCGCCATATTGGTCAACGTCTGCGACGCCACCTGACCCACCGCCTCCCCGGTCAGCAACGCTTCGCATTCACTCCGCTTCGCCACCGCCTCCGCCACCCGCAGCATCGCCCGACGATACAACACCGTCCGGTCCCGCTCGGTACAACGGTCCCGGATCTCCTTCTGCAGCGGCGCCAGATTGCACAAATGCAGCTTCCCCGGAAACTGGAACAAATTCAAATGCGCCGCCAACCGCTTCACCTTGTCGATCGTCTCGGGCGGCGTGTAGGGGGCACTGTGGAAAGTCAGGAAATCGACGAAACACCCCCGCTTCATCGCGAGATAACACGCCACCGGCGAGTCGATTCCCCCCGACAGCAACGCCAAAACCCGCCCGTTGCACCCCACCGGCAACCCGCCGGGGGAACGGAAAGTCTCGACGAATATCGCCGCAAACTCGTGCCGCACCTCACAGCCGATCGTCACTTCGGCAGCGTCCAGATCGACCTCCAGCCGGTCGCGCTCCGACACCGCCGCCACTTCGGAGGCGAGACGAATCTCCAACGCCTTGGAATCCAACGGAAAATCCTTGTTGCTCCGGCGCGCCCGAATACGGAACGTCACCTTCGCCTTTTCGGCCAGCTTTCGCGCCAGCACCGGCCCCGCCAGCTCGCGCACCGCCGCCGCCATCGCCTCCAGCTCCGGCGCGACGAAACGCGCCGGCGAAAACGACTCCAGCCCACAAATCCGCTCCAGCACCACCCGGATCGCCTCCACTTCCGCTTCGCTGAAAAAACCGCCGTCGCGCGGCTCCACCCAAATCCGGCCCCGGACCTGGCAGACCTTGCACAACACTTTTTCGCGCAAGTGATAGCGCATGTTTCCCATCAACTGGCGCTCAAACGCCCGGCGGTTGTTGCCCTTGATCGCGATTTCGTGATAACGGCAGATGATCGCATTGTACATAACTTGATTCCCGAAGTTCGGGGCTCAACCCCGGAAAATGAAGAAGACCGCGCCGAGGAGACAAACCCCCGCCGCCAGATAGTTCCACGACAGCTTCTCGTGCATGTAGAAAATCGCGAACGGCACAAAGACCGCAAGAGTAATCACTTCCTGCATGATCTTGAGCTGCCCCACCGAGAGCGCGGTATGGCCGATGCGGTTGGCCGGCACCTGAAGGAGATACTCAAAAAGGGCAATCCCCCAGCTCACCAGCGCCGCCACGTACCACGCCCGGCCGGAGAGATTTTTGAGGTGCCCGTACCAGGCGAAAGTCATGAAGATATTGGACAATATCAACAGTCCGACGGTCTGGGCGACCGGATGAATGTTCATAGACCCCTCACTCCGCCCGGGCGGCCCGGGTCATCAGATTGCGGATCGCGATCTCCGGCGCCAGATTTTCGTACAGCATCCCGTAAATCTGGTCGGAAATCGGCGTCTCCACCCCGGCCCGGTGGGCGAGGGCGCAGACTCCGCGGCAGGTGGTCACCCCCTCCGCCACCATCATTCCCATTTCCGAAAGGATGTCGGCGAGCTTCTTGCCCCGGCCGAGCTCTTCGCCGACGTGGCGGTTGCGGCTGTGGCCGCTGCAGCAAGTGACGATCAAATCGCCGATCCCCGAAAGGCCGGAGAAGGTTTCGGCGCGGCCGCCGAGGGCTACCCCGAGCCGGCTCATCTCGGCGATCGCACGGGTCATCATCGCCGCTTTGGGATTGTCGCCGAGCTTCATGCCGTCGATGATCCCGGCGGCGATCGCCATCACGTTCTTGACCGCACCGCCAAGCTCCACACCCACCGGATCGGGCGAGGTGTAAACCCGGAAGTCGTCGTTCATGAAAAGCTCCTGGACCAGCTCCGCCGCGCCCGGCGCGTCGGACGCCGCCACCACCACGGTCGGCACCCGGCGCGACACCTCCTCGGCATGGCTGGGGCCGGAGAGCACCACGTAACGCGACGGCCCGAGCACCGATTCGGTAATTTCGCTCACCCGCATCCAGCTCTCGACCTCGATCCCTTTGGCGACGTTGAGGATGAGCTGCTTGCGGCTGTCAAAGGACGGCTTGAAGCTCTTCAAAACCTTGCGGAGATACTGGGTCGGAGTGGCGAGCAGAATGAGTTCGCGCCCGGTGACCGCCTTGCACATGTCGCTCTCAAAGCGGATGTTTTCGGGAAATTCGATGCCGGGCAAAAAGCGCGGATTGCGCCTGGTCGCCGCCATTTCGGCGAGATAGTCCGGGAACGCCCCCCAGATGGTGACGTCGTGGCCGTTGCGGAGAAGAACGGTGGCCAGCGCGCTGCCCCACGCGCCGTCGCCGATGACGGTGATCTTCATGATTCTTTTTTCTTTCGTTCAAAGCGCGACTCGGTGCCGTTGCGCAGGCGTTTGATGTTCTCCCGGTGTTTCCAGACCGCAAAGATGGCGATGCAGTAGAAAAACACCACCACCGCCAGCGGCACATTGCCGCCGAACAACCCGAAAATAGTCGCCGCGAGCGGCAGTGAAATCGCCGCCACGATGCTCGCCAGGGAAACGTAGCGGCTGATTTTAAACACCACCACCCAGATGATCCCGGCGAAGAGGAAAGCCGACGGCATCATCGCCGCCGCCACCCCGCCCGCGGTGGAGATCCCCTTGCCGCCCTTGAAGTTGAGATAGACCGGGAACATGTGCCCGGCCACCGCCGCCGCTCCGGCGAGCAGCATTCCGGCCCCGCCGGTGGCGGCGAAGAAACGTTCCGCCACGATCACCGGCGCCGCCCCCTTGACGAAGTCGAGGGCGAAGCAGAGCCGGCCCGGCCCCTTGCCGATCACCCGGGTGACGTTGGTCGCGCCGACGTTGCCGCTGCCCTCGCGCCGGATGTCCTTGCCGTAAAATTTACCGATCAAAAAGGCAAACGGGATCGCCCCGAGGAGATACGAGATGACCGAAAGAAGCAAATATTCCATATCCGACCTTTCAATTTCGCCAAAGTCCGCTATTTTAAAGAGAGTCTCCGGACCGGCCGGAAACCCTTGTGCCGAACCGGAATGGCGGCTTTGGAATGCTGCTTAATATGGCGCAAAAAGGGCTATTTTTCAAATCGAAACGAGATTTTCCATGGATAAAAAACCGATTCTGATCCTCGCCGCGGGCGAAAGCTCGCCGGACTTGCGTTACGCAACCGGCTTCGCCGCCCCCGACGCCTATTTGTACTTTGAGCACGGCGACGAGAAGTTGATGGTGGTCTCCACCCTCGAGCGCGATCGCGCCGCCGCCGCCGCCCGCAAAGGAGTGACGGTCGAATCGGTCGAGGAAGTCACCGGCAATCCGGCGGGCAGCTGGTGCGACGTGGCGCTGGCGCTGGCCGCCAGACGGCGGCTCGACGCCTTTCGCGTCCCCGCCGACTTCCCGCTCCTCCAGGCCGACAAACTCCGCGCCGCCAAGCTCGAAATCGAAGCCGAAAGCGGCGTCTTCTTCCCGGCGCGCGAATTCAAAAACGAGTTTGAAATCGCCGAAATCACCCGCGCCCTCCGCCTCGCCGAAGCGGGCGTCCGCAACGCCTGCGCGATGCTCGCCGAAGCCGAAATCGGCCCCGGCAACGTCCTCTTTCACCAAGGCGAAGTGCTGACTTCCGAGCGCCTCCGCCGGGTGATCGACCTGACGCTGGTCGGAGGCAACGCCCAGCCCACCGGAACCATCGCGGCGGGAGGAGTCCAGAGTTCCGAGCCGCACCATCACGGCAGCGGCCCCCTCTACGCCCACACCCCGATCGTGATGGACGTTTTCCCGCGTATGCTCGACAGCGGCTACTGGGGCGACCTCACCAGGACGGTGGTCAAGGGCAAGGCCCCGGAAATCGTCGCCAACGCCTATCGCGCCGTCCGCGAAGCCCGCGATGCGACCAAAGCGATGCTCCGTCCCGGCGCGATTCCGGCCGAACTCCATCAGGAAGCAATGCGAATTCTCGAGAAAAACGGCTTCCGCACCGGCCGCGGCAACCGCCGCGACTTCGGCTTTTTCCACAGCCTCGGCCACGGCGTCGGACTGGAGATCCACGAACTCCCGCGCCTCAGCATCCGCAACGAAAAGCCGCTCCGGGGCGGTGAAGTGGTGACCGTCGAGCCCGGTTTGTACTATCCCGAGTGGGGCGGTATCCGGCTCGAAGATCTGATGGCGGTGACCGCCGGCGGCGCGGTTTGCCTGACCGAAATCGAGGACTTCCTGACCATTGACTGAGCTGATTTATCAAATGGCGCCCCTTGAAGGGGTGATGGATGAACCTTTCGTCCGCGGGGCGGATGCGCTCGACCTCTTTGACGACTGGGTGACGCCGTTCTACCGCTTTTCCGAAGGAATGCCGCGCGCAAAGCATCTGGGGAAATTCGCCGCCCCCTTTATGGCCTCCGGCAAGCCGGTCACGGTGCAGCTGATGGGAACCGATCCCGCGCTGCTGGCGGCGGGAGCGGCGGAGTTCGCCAAACTCGGGGCGGCCGGGATCGACCTCAATTTCGGCTGTCCCAGCCGTCAGGTGACCTCGGGCGGCGCGGGCGGCGGCGCATTGTGCCACCCCGACCGGCTCCGCCGGATGGTCGGCGAAGTCAAAGCGGCGCTCCCGGCGACGCCGCTCAGCGCCAAAATCCGGACCGGCTTCGCATCCGACGCCGAACTTCCGGCGATCATCGCGGCGCTGACCGCCGACGGCGCGCTCGAGTTGATCACCGTCCACTTCCGTACCGTCGCCGAACAGTACCGGCAAGTACCCGGACGCGAAGCGCGCTGGCAGCGGGCGATCGAGCTCGTCGCCGGACGGGCCCGGGTGATTCTCAATGGCGACCTCGCCAGCGCCGCCGAGCTCCGGGACATCCCGGCCCGGCTCGGGGCCGCCGGGGCGATGGCCGGGCGCGGGGTGCTCCGCGACCCCTGGCTTCTCCGCCGGGCCAAGGGCGACGCCGCGCCGGAGGCCGAAGCGGGGCGAAAGCGTTTCTTCGCCGCGGTGGTGGCCGCCGCCGGGACGCTCCCCGCCGGGCGGGCGATCGAACTCTCGAACTTTATCTGGGGGTGCGAAAACCCCTATTTTGCATTCCTGAAACAGACAAAAGCGATCACCCCGGACGACCTTTTACCATGATCAAGCCGCACGACCTTGCCAAATACCTCCGGCGCGGGCTCCAGCGCCCGGCCGAGCCGCGTGAAGTGACGGATGACTTCCGTCACTTTGTCGTCATTCCGGTACTCGATGAGCTTGAGGAACTTCCCAATACCCTCGCCTCGCTCGCCGTCGCTTTGCCCAAAGCGGCGGAGAAGACCGGAGTCCTGCTGGTCGTCAATCATGCCCCCGGAGCTTCGCCGGAACGCCGGGCCGCCAATTGGGAAACGCTGAAACGGCTGCGGGAGAGCGATCCGTCACTTCTGGGCGGAATGACGTCGGGCGGGAATCTCTTCTGGATCGACGCCGCGTCGCCGGGAAGGGAAATCAGCCGCGGGGTCGGCGAAGCGCGCCGGATCGGGCTTGACAGCGCGCTGGCGCATCTGGCCTGCGTCGACGCCGGGTTGCTCTATTCGCTCGACGCCGATTCACCGGTCGCGCCGGATTACTTCGTCAAAGTCCCGGCCTTTTTCGCCGCCCATCCGGAATACGGCGCGCTGTCGCTGGCGGTACGGCACCGTCCCGGCAAGACCGCGGCCGAGGAGGAGGCGATCCGGCGTTATGAAGTCTATATGGCCGACTATGTGGAGAAATTGCGGCGGGCGGGTTCGCCCTATGCCTTTCACACCATCGGTTCGGCGATCGTGGTGCGGGCGGATGCTTATATCCGCTGCGGCGGAATGCGGGTGCGTCCGGGGGCGGAGGACTTTTATTTCCTTCAGGCGCTGCGCAAAGTAACGTTGGTCGGAGAGTTTCCCGAGCCACTGGTCTATCCGGCGGCGCGGCCGTCCGACCGGGTGCCCTTCGGGACCGGCCCGGCGATCCGCTCGCAGCTCGC
>CAZRFG010000066.1:0-6079 GCA_964599205.1 uncultured Victivallaceae bacterium | reverse complement strand
GCGCTCAAAACGCTCCAGTTCATCCGCAACGCCAAATAAAAAGAACGGCTTGAACTTTTATCGTCCAAGCCGTCCGAATCTTCCAAAGAAATCGCTTATACTTCAGTATTACAGCCGCACCTTTTTGCCGGTGCGGGCGGAGCGTTCCTCGGCCAGCGCGAGGCGGATCGTCTCGCGGGTGCTGAAGGGTTCGCAGCGGGTGAAGGGCTTCTTGGCCTTCAGGCACTTGGCGAAATAGGCGATCTCGCGGGCGTGGCCGCCCTCTTCGCCGAGTTTGACCGTTTCAATCTTCTGGTCCAGCCGGTAGATCGAGAGCTCCTGCATCGCACCCTTGGCTTCCAGCGTCGCCTTTTCAAAGACGGCGATGAAGCTCATCGCGAAGGGGCCGTGCGACCAGCTGGTCTCGGCGCTGACCGCCGGGCCGGCGGGATAGATGTAGTTGGTGATGGCGTCGTCGATCGCCCCGGTGTGGTGGGTGCAACCGAAAGTCATCACCGCTTCCGGCATGCCGAGCATGTGAAGCACGAAGTCGGTGTCGTGAATGTGCATGTCGAGCAGCGCCCCGCCGGAGCGCGCCCCTTCGCGGAACCACATTTTGTAGCCGCGCGGCAGCGCGCTGATGCGCTGCATCGAGAGCCGCAGGAGTTTCCCGAATTTGCCGCTGTCGTAAGCATCCTTGAGGTACTCGTAGGCCGGCCAGAAGCGGAGGCACTGGCCGATCATCAGCGGAGTGGCGGTGGACTGGGCGGCGGCGATCATCGCGTCGGCCTGCTTCAAGGTGCGCGCCATCGGCTTTTCGCTGAAAGTCGGGATGCCGAGCTTCAGCGCCTTGATCGCGTATTCGGCGTGGAAATCGGTGGGAATGCAAATGTCGATGAAGTCGAGCTTTTCATTTTTGACCAGCTCGTCAAACGAGTTGTACTTGCGGAGTTTGGCGCCGCCGGCGAGTTCGAAGCCGCCGAGATTGAGCTCCGCCTTGTCGGAATTGAGCTGGCTCGGCACAGTGTCGGCGACCGCGACCAGTTCACAATCGGTTTGGCTGGCATAAGCGCTGGCATGACAATGGCCCATGCCGCCGTAGCCGAGAATCCCGGCTTTGAGTTTTTTTCCCGCCATGATCTTATTCTCCAATGGTTTTGGCAATCAGTTTGCGCAGCAGTTTGATCGTTTTGATGATGTCGCGGGTCTGCTGTTCGCCCTCGATTTCGCGCTCGATCACGACTTCGCCGCGGAAGCCGATTTCATAGAGGCGGGGAATCAGTTTCTTGTATTCGCTCTTGCCTTCGCCGACCGGAACTTCCTTGCCGAGTTCGCGGCCGTTGGTGGGGTAGAGCCCGTCCTTGGCATGGAGGTTCGTGACGTATTTGCCGAAGACGTCGAGCGCGTCGAGCGGATTGCCTTTGCCGTAGAGGATGATGTTGGCGGTGTCGAAGTTGATGCCGAGGTTGGACAGCGCCAGGTCCTCAATGGTGCGCAGCAGCGTCACCGGAGTCTCCTGGCCGGTTTCGAACCAGAAGCCGAGACCGAGCTTTTCACAATAGGTGGCGACGTCGCCGATCGCGTCGAGGGTGCCCTGGTACAAGGGATCGGTCGGCGCTTCGGGAATGAAGCCGCAGTGGGTGATGATCGCCGGCGCGCCGCAGCGGGCGGCGAAGTCGGCGCCGAGCTTGAGGTCGGCCACCCGCTGGGCGCGGGTCGCCGGGGGGACCAGGCCGAGGGTGACCGGGCCCTCGGTGAGATTCCAGACATTCTTGCCCGAATAACCGGTCCAGAGTCCGGCGATCCGGACTTTGGAGTCCTTGGCGTAGCGTTTGATCATCGCCGCGTTTTCGGGAGTCCAAAGCGTCATGTCCCAGTTGCAGAGCTGGGTTACGGCAACGCCGTGTTCGGCGATCCGCTCAAAGGGGTTCGAACCGTCCGCGGCGAACCGGGACAACACACCGACTTCCATCACTTTCTTCTTCGCCATAAAACCTGCCTTTATTTGCTGAAAAAATATTTTTTCGGGTATATAAAATACTGCCGCGCACAATCCCCTGTTTTTGTACGCGGCAGTTCAATTCGTCAAATCATCAGCTGACTCTGGCCGACCCGGTGTCGAGCGTCGAGCGGATCGCCCGGGCGACGTCGCCAAGGCGGTGCGGCTTCGGCAGGAAACCGCAGGCGCCCTGCTGGAGCAGATCGTGCACCTCCTCCTCGGAGACGAAGCCGCTCGAAAGCAGGATTTTCGCATCGGGATTGAGGCCGCGGATCTGGTAAAAGGCCTGGTGCCCGCCGAGTTTCGGCATGATCATATCGAGCAGCACGAGGTCGACTTCACCGGGGTTGTCGCGGAAAATCGATACCGCGTCTTCGCCGTTTTCGGCGAGCAGAACGCTGTAGCCGAGCGTCTGCAGCGCTTCGATCAGGAAGTCCCAGATGGTCTCGTGGTCATCGACGATCAGGATCGTCTCGGAGCCCCTGGGGAGGTCTTTAATCGTTTCCATAGTTGCCGGATTCCTTACATTTTCCCTTTTATTATACCACAGGTGAAAGCTGATTGCAAGGAAAAAGCAGAAAAAGTCAAGCGATTCATGGAAAAAAACAAAGCCGGAAAAACGATCCTCCGGGTCCGCTCGGAATGGATCGCCGGGAGCGCCCGCCGCGCCCCCGGCTCCGTCCGTCACTCGGGGGCGACGCAGCTCCGGACCCCGCCGAATTGATTGAAACGTTTGTAAACCACCAGGCCGATCGCCACGGTGACAAACGAGAGAATCGCATTGAGGTAGAACAGCCAGCGGTAGTCGCCGTGCCAGTTGACGAAGGCCCCCATCAACGGTACCACCACCATACTGCCGACCGAGGCGATCAGTCCGCCGGCCGAAGCGAACTGGGCGAACCGGCTCCGCGGATAAAGCCGCAGCGGCAGCGATGCGGCGAGGGTGAAATAAGCACCCGAAACGACGCAGTGGACCACCACCGCGATGCCGAACGTGAACTCGCCGTCGATGATGTACCCGGACAGCAGCATCGACACGCCGTAAATCGCCATGGTGACCAGCCCGCAGCGCAGCGGATGGAAGCGGTCGGCCAGCCAGCCGAGAAAATAGGCCACCACAAAGGAGATCATGTAGGAATAGGCGATGAACTTCCCGTAGGTGTCAAGCGAAACATTGAGCTGTTTGGAGTAGAAAATACAGTAGGTATTGATCGCCGCGAACGCAAAGTTGGCGCTCATGAAGAAGAGGAACAGCAGCAGATAATAGGAATTGGAATAGGATTCCCGGAAGTAGGTTTTGACCGCCGGAACGAACCCGACCTCGCCCTCCTTTGGCATCGGGGGCGGCGGATAATCGCCTTCCTTGACCTTGAGGCACATCAGCATGAAGCCGACGCCGTAGATCACGCCGAGGCCGATGAAAAGCCACATGTAATGCTCTTCGCACTTGCCGAGGAACCAGTAGTTGAAAATGATCCCGGCGGCCAGGCTCATGATCCGGAAGAGGCCGTAGAAGCGGCCGAGGAATTCATGCGGCACCACGTCATTGATGAGCGCGCTGAAAATCGCGTTGCCGGCGATCGCCCCGAACTCGAAAATCACCCAGAACACCGCCAGCGTCAGCAGAATCGAGTTGCCGACGCCGAACACATGCTCCCCCAGCCACTGGCCGATCATCGGGCTGAACGCCATCCCGATCATCCCGGCGACCACGATCGGAGTGGTGATGAGGAGGAAGGGAATACGGCGTCCCCAGCGGCTGCGGTAGCGGTCGGAGCGGTAGCTGATCACCGGACTGAGCACCATCCCGATCGCGGTCGGAATCGAGACCACGATCACCCCGTTGAGCCAGTCCGGCGCGCCGAACTGCTTGAACATGATCCGGGCGATCATCCCGACCGAACGCTCGCGAAGCGACCAGATGAAGTCGCCGACCAGCAGCAGGACGAAAATGGCGACGATGCCGGAAAAGGTGTAGGTCAAAGTTCCGACCGACCAGGTTTTCGGCCCCGGCGGCGGCTCTTCCGGGGGCGGGGCGACAACCGGGGAGCTGACCACATCGGTATTGGAAACACATTGGAGTTCATCCGACGGCCTTTCGCCGCCGCTCGGGACATTCTCGTTGTTGTTCAGATCAAACTCCTTTTTTTCGCTCATAAAAACTCCGTTCTGGGTGTTTCCCGGGGCAATATAGTTTTATACATATATCACACCAAAACGAAAAATCGAGCCCTTTGAACGAAAAAACTGATTTTTATTTTCCCAATTGCGGCGAAAGCGACTTGTTGGAGACGGAAGTTCGCCCCGCCCATAAACGCTCAAGCGTTTCAAAGGCAACGTCGCCGATCACCCGGCAGGCGGCCGCGTCGGGGTGGGCGAAGTCGCCGCTCCAGACCCGGTCGGCGCGGATCACCCGGATGACTTTGCCGGGCGCGGGGGTATTTTCGGTGAAGACCAGCTTCATCGGTTCGCTGATGAGCTTATTGGTGCGCCCGACCCGGCAACTGCCGTCGGGTTTGAAATCGGGAGCGTAATACCAGCCGGAGCGGATGTAGCAGCTTTTGCCGTAGACGTCGACGCCGTCGACCAGCACCTTGAAGCCCTGCCAGTGTTTGTCCCACGGCAGATCGTAATCGTCCGAGCCGGTCGAGGTGATTTCACAGGCGGACTGGCCACTCAGCTGCTGCTCGTGATACTTGAAAATCGCCGGCGTGGCGTCGCAGGCGATCACCTGTCCGTCGGGGTAGGCCGAGGAGATTTCGCCCATCACCTCGGCATAGCCCCACATGTCGCGCATGAAGTAGTTGGGGGTGTAGGTGTTGAGCAAGAGGATCGTCATCCGGGGATTGCGCTCGCGCAGGATGTCGATCATCGAAATCAGGTTGCGCCGGTAGTTGCCGAGCGTCCGCACCGTGAATTCCGCCCCGACCAGGTCGTCGAGCGAGTCGATGCCGAGAATTTCCGCGGCGTTGAGGGGTTCATCCCAGCCGATCGTCCCGTTGGCGGGATCGAAGCTGCGGATCACCCGGACCACCGTCGAGCGGTTGTCGCCGTGGTAATCGCCGAGCCGGACGAAGTTGCCGGCCTCGATCGAACGGTTGCCGACCAATGCGCTCGAGGTGAGGGTGGTCGGGGTCACCTGGTCGATCAGGGCGCTGTTGCGGGTGACCTTAAAGGTATCGTCGCCGTCGCCCTCGATCGCGGCGCACATCATCGCCGGAATCTTTTTGACCTGATCGGCGGGGACGCCGCTCTGGGTGCGGCTGACCAGCCGCTCCATCTCCATCCAGTCGTCGTTGCCGCCGAGCACGATGAGGGCGATGTCGGGGACGAAAATATCGAGCGAATCGCGGATGTTGCGGCCGTACGTGTCGGTGAGGAAGCGCTTGGCGGTGAAGCCGCCGATCGCGGCGTTCTGGATCAGATGGGCGCGGTTGGAGGCGAAATTGATGATGAAATAGGGATTGACCCCGTCTTCGAGGACGATTTTAATTTTGCGTTTGGCGGCGCGGTCGAAGCGGTGGACGAAGAGGGCGGCGCGATTCGAGCTCCGGAAGTCGAGCCCGGCGCTGAAGCCGGTCGGATTGGCGGGGTCAAAGGCGACGTTGCCGAGCCCGTAGCAGCTTTCCAGCTTGGTACTGCCCGAGCCGTCCTCGCCGACGGTGCAACCGGTGTAACCGGTGATGGTTCCGTAGTCGAAATCGACCGCGATCCGGGTCCCGGCGGCGGGTGCTTTGAAGAAATAGAGGAAGTGTTCGACCTTTTTCGCCGGAGCGATGCGGACCACCAGCGCGTCGAAACCGGGGAAGCGTGCGCCGACGGAGCCGGCGACATAATCGAGGTCGTAAAGCTTGACTTTCGCCTCACCGCCGTCGAGAGTCAGCCGGTGTTGCCGGGTAAAGGGGCGGCCGAGCGGGAAAACCCGGGTTTTGCCGTCGCCGGTGAATTCGCGGCGGTCGTGGCCGAAGTCGGTATTGCGGTTGCTGATCTCGCCGATTTTTTCGCCGTCGGCGTAAACCGTGGCGACGCCGTAGTCGGGACCGGGGAGGATCGCCTGCCATACGGCGAGAGCGTCGCCGTCGAGCTCGAATTCGATCGCGG
>CAZRFG010000065.1:0-12849 GCA_964599205.1 uncultured Victivallaceae bacterium | reverse complement strand
GAAAAGGCGGAGAACGGCTGGGGGAGTCAGATTCGCAGCTATGTGTTACAGCCGTATCAGATGGTGAAGGATTTGCGGACCGGGGTGGAGACCAGCAATACGGCGGGGGTGCTGGATGGCGACATCGACGATTTCATCGAAGCGTATTTGAAGGGCGTCCGGATCGAGGGGTAAAGCGAGGCCCGGGCCGAGCGCCAGGTCAAGGGCGCTGCCCTTGCGCGGAGTCAAGAGGGCGCGGAGCCCTCTTGTGGAGTGTGAGGCAACGCCTCGCCTCCCCCGCTCCGGGCGGGCGCACTGCGCCTTTGATTCTCTCCGCTCCGTTGTCGCGGGTGGCCAGGGGCGGCATCTTGTTTCCCTCCCGAGCCGAGAGAGCGTCAGCGACCGGCTCGCTATCACGAGGGCGACGGTCGCCCGCCGCTGAGCCCGGCCCGAGCGGAGGACGCATATGCGTCCGGAGCGATTGGCCGCGCCAGCGCCCACCATACGCTTACTTAGGGTTCTATAAACACAGCGCGCGGATCAAGTGTTGAGAGTAAAAGGCTGACTCAACATCTGATCCGCGCGCTGTGTTTTTTCTCTGATCGGTCGCTCCGCCACCTACCGGCGTCGTCGCGCGGACCGGGCTCAGCGGCGGGCGACCGTCGCCCTCGTGATAGCGAGCCGGTCGCTGACGCTCTCTCGGCTCGGGAGGGAAACAAGATGCCGCCCCTGGCCACCCGCGACAACGGAGCGGAGAGAATCAAAGGCGCAGTGCGCCCGCCCGGAGCGGGAACGGCGAGGCGCTGCCTCGCACACCGCCAAAGGGCTCCGCGCCCTTTGGAAACCGCGCAAGGGCGCGGCCCTTGACCTGACGCTCGGCTCAAGCCTCGCTGCTCTTACGCAGCCTCAGTCCACCACCACGTCCTCGATCACCACGTTCTCCGCCGGCACGTCCTGGTACATCCCGCGACGCCCCGTCTTCACCTTGGCAATCTTGTCCACCACATCCATTCCCTCAACCACCTTGCCGAAGACACAGTAGCCGTAGTGCTGCGCCGTCGGCGCCTTGAAGTCCAGAAAGTCATTGTCCACCAGATTGATGAAAAACTGACTCGTCGCACTGTCCACCACCTGGGTACGCGCCATCGCCAGCGTTCCGCGCTTGTTCGGCAGCTGATTGCCCGCCTCATTCTTGATCGGATCCCGGGTCGGCTTCTGATCGAAATTCGCGTCGAAACCACCACCCTGAATCATGAACTTGTCAATCACCCGATGGAAAATCGTCCCCTTGTAATGCCCCGACGCCGCATAGTCGAGAAAATTCTTGACCGTGATCGGGGCCTCTTTTTCGAAAAGCTCAACTTTGATGTCGCCGTAATTCGTCTTGATCGTAACCATCTTGCGTACTCCTGTATTCTTCTGCGAAAGTTTCTCCGCTCCCATCGTCTGCCATCCCGCCAACAGCAAAACTCCCAGCAATGCCGCCCATATCCGACGCATAAACACCTCCCTCGTTTTCCTGTCTTCAAACCGAACAAAAAAAGCGCGGCAAAGTTTGCCGCGCTTCTGCGTATCGCATCGTCCCGCCGGACTCGAACGCCTCAGCGCTTCGAGAACTGGAACCGGCGACGGGCTCCGGGCTGACCGGGCTTCTTACGTTCCTTGACGCGAGAATCGCGGGTCATCATGCCCTCGGCCTTGAGAGCCGGACGGAGACCTTCGTTGAGCAGCACCAGCGCACGGGCCAGACCATGACGGAGAGCCCCCGCCTGACCGGCTTTGCCGCCGCCCTGGATGCTGGTGGTAATATCAATTTTGCCGACCAGATTGGCCGCACCCAGCACCTGGAAAATGAAACCGCGGAGCGCTTCGCTCACGAAGTATTCTTCCATCTTCTGGCCGTTGACGATGACCACGCCGGTACCCGGCTTGATCCGCACACGGGCCACCGCGCATTTGCGTCTGCCGGTCGCCCAGATTTCTTCAGTGTTCTTGGCCATCTTCAATTACTCCATGGTAACTTTGACAGGTTTCTGGGCGGCATGCGGATGCTCGCTGCCGGTGTAGACTTTGAGCCGGGCAAACTGCGCGCGACCCAAACGACCGTGCGGCATCATGCCCCAGACGGCGGCTTTGATGATCCGCGTCGAATCCTTCTCAAAGATCTCCTTGGCGCTGGTTTCCTTGTAACCGCTGCGGAAACCGGAGTAGGTCGCATACATTTTTTCGGTCGCTTTGCGACCGGTGAAAACCGCCTGATCGGCGTTGATCACGAACACACAGGCGCCGGTATCGATATGGGGCGTATAAGTCGGCTTGTGCTTGCCGCGGAGTGCATTGGCAATCCGCACAGCCAGCCGTCCAACGGGGGCTTCCGACGCGTCGAAAAGGAGGTGATCCTGTTCGATTTCGCCGGTTTTGGCCAAATAGGTTTTCATGTTTCTTGTTGCCTTCGTTGTACCCGAATCAGCTTCGGACTTGACTTTATCAAACTCGTTTCGCACATGAGCGCCCGTCTGTTACTACCCTCGGGAGGATGATCGGATCCCCGTCGGTATGGCATGCGGACTTGTTTACTATACTTTGTTATTTGATTTTTTCCAGCCGGAATCGGGAAATTTTCGGGATTTTTTGCCCGGCTGGAAACCGCCCCGACTCACATCCAGTGCTTGAGCAATTCCTCACGGCTGTGGGGCGACAAATAAGAGACCGGGAAGTCGAGGATCGTAAAGGCCCCCTTCTTGCGTTCCGCCGCCAGCCGCACCGCCGCCCGCGCATGGGCCACCAGCACATGGGCGGTGGCCTCCGGATTGCTTCCCCAGGCGCAGCGGTACTCGATCATCGCCGAATTGCCGCGCTCGCCGGTCCGCCCCGACGCCACCACGCAGCCGTCATGCGGGAAACCGGAGTATTTTTCATCCAGTTCGTTCTGCGAAATAAAGTGAACGGTGGTGGTGTACGGAGCGAAATACCCCGGCATCGACTTGATCGTCTTGGTGATCTTGTCGAGATTGGCGCCGGGCTTGGCGACCACGAAACACTCCCGCACATGCATGTCGCCGGGCAGGAAATCGGGATTCGCCCCCTTGCGCACCCGGTCGATCGCTTCCGGAATGGCATGGGTGTACTGCCGGGCGTCAAGCACCCCCTCGATGGTGCGGAGCGCGTCGGAATGGCCCATGCTGAGCCCGCCGTCCGGCGTCAAACCATAGAAACCATAGGCGTGCGATCCCGGCAGAAACGCATTGGCCAGCACCCGCTCGAGCGAAAAAATCCCGGGGTCCCAGCCGGTCGAAATGACCGCCACGTGACCGGCCGCTTTGGCCGCCTGGTTCATGGCGTCGAAATACTGCGGAATTTCACTGTGGTTGTCGAAGCTGTCGACGGTCGGCAGCAGTTTCACCAGTTCCGGGCCCTGCTGCGGCAGATCGCGCTTGGAGCCGCCGCAGAGAATGGCGATGTCGGGCTTGAGCGCCGCCAGCCACGCCGCGGAATCGGCGAGATCCATCACCGTGACGGCGTCGCCGACTTCCTTGCGGACCCGCTCCGGCGCGCGGCTGACGATGCCGGCAAGCTCCATATCCGAATTGCGGGCAATGGCTTGCCGGACTCCCCGGCCGATATTGCCGTAACCGACGATCAAAACTCTCGTCTTCTTCATGATTGCTTCCTTAATTCTATGCTGAAAATGGGTTGTTCGGGCGCTGAAACATGGAAAAACAAAAAAACGGAGCCCGGTTCCGGCCGCGCCGCCCCCGGACGCGACAGTTTGATCCCCGAAGAGGTCTCCGTCATAAAAAATACATCGGCAAGTTCGTTTCGTCAAATCCCGAATCCGGTTCCGGGACGGGATTTTGCGAAATTCGTCGTAAATCGCGATGCGGCAAACGCCGACCGGCAGCGATCCGCCGGTCAGGCGCGGAATTACAGCGCGACCCGCTGCGAACGGACCAGCCACGGTTCGCCGCCGCATTCGGCCGGCATTTTGCCCTCGGCGAAACACCGCTGCCACAGCGCGTCCATTCCGGTCACGGTCAACTGCCCGTCGCTCCCGCGGCGCGCCACCCACGGCGCATCCAGCGCCACCGGGGTGAAGTTCTGATGCAGTTTTTCGATGCAGAAGGTCTGCTTCGAGCCGATTTCGAGGGTGCAGACGAAACGCGACCGGTCGACCACCTTGGCCGCCGCATCGAGCATCATATCAGCCCGGCAGTCGACCACGATGCCCGACTCCAGCACCTTGCCCGCCCGATCCCGGACCTCCCACGCCCCCTCCGGCCCCTGCCCCCAATGGACCGAGCCTTTTTCGCAGTCGATCCGGATCATCGGCTCCACCGCCTTTTCGGCAGTGTGGCAGAACAGCGCGAGAATCTTCGCCCCGGTCGCCGTCTCCAATCGGATCGCGCAACTGTCGAAGGTCTCGATCGCGGGGCGCGCCCGGTACAGCTCCGATTCCATCGCCACCGCGTCGGCGGCCAGGCCGAAAGAGCGCCCGGCAAGATAGAGCGAAATATTGAGGTAATGGGCAAAGGCGTTGTTGGCCGGAGAATCCAGCACCCAGTCGCCGTTTTTGCTCTTGAGTTTGCCGGCCCAGTCGTTGCGCCCGTAATAAACGTCCGCCCGCGGCCAGATGCCGAGGGTGGTAATCTGCTCGACTTTGCCCAGCCGCCCGCTGACCAGAATCTGCTTGATCCGCTGCAACTCGCGCGCCGCGACATGCTGGAAGCCGACCATCACGAAATTCCCGGGATGGGTCTTTTCGGCCGCCTTCATCACCTCGACCGCCTGCGTCGAGCCGGCCACCGGTTTTTCCACCAGCACGTTGACACCGTGCTCCAGCGCCTCCAGCGTCATCGGCTCGTGAAACTCGATCCCGGTCGGAATGCACACCAGATCGAGTTGCTCGCTCTGGTACATCGCGGCGCTGTCGGGATAAATCCGGACGCCCAGGTTCTTCATCCGGGCCACCGCGTCCGGGATCTTCTCCGGACGGCGCACCACCGCGGCGGCGAATTCAAGCTGTCCGCCTTCGTGATAGGCGGAAAGCAACCCCACGTACATCGCGCCGTATCCCCCCGCTCCGATCAATCCGGTTTTGACTTTTTTCATAGACAATCCTCAAAAATAAACAATCTTGCCGGTGTCCGCCGAAAGCTGTGCTTTGAGGCAGGCCCGGGTCAAATCAAAGGTCTGTTTGGCGTCGGTCAGCCCCGGCCGCACCTTCATCACGTCGAGCGCAAAGTCGGAAAAGAGCTTGCGATCCGGCGCCGGACACGGAATTTCCCGCTCGCCCTGCGCGTCGATCAGCATCACTTTGCCGCCCGCGACCTCGATCACCCCCGCCGTTCCGGCCAGCCGAACCCGGTCGTCGCCGTGGGTCGGGGCCGCCGCCGGGCGCAGATAATCGATCGAGGCCGAAGCCATCAACCCGTCCTTCAGCATGAACTGGCACTGGGCGGCGACTTCAAGTTCGCCGTGGTCGAAGTTGTCCTCGGCGCTCTGGTTCGCCCAGACCGCGACAAAGTCCTTGCCGCCGAAGAAAAGAATCCAGTCGAGGGCATGGCTGCCGACCCACGGAATCGTCCCGCCGTAGGTGGCGCGAGTCCGGAAATGGGCCGGACGGGACCCCAGCCGGTAGGACTTGCGGGTGCCGATCAGCTTCAATTTGCCGATCGCGCCATCCTTGACCAGCTTCCATGCGGTGTAAAAAGCGGGATCGTAGCGGAGCCCCACCATCGACACGATTTTGGCGGTGCTTTGGGCATACGCCGCCTCGATCGTTTCCAGCGACGCGAGCGAAAGGGCGATCGGTTTTTCGCAGAAGACGTTGATATTGCGCTTCAGCGCTTCGACGCACATTTCGGCGTGGAGGTCAAAGGGACCGTCGATGCTGACCATATTCGCCCCCGATTCGTCGAGCATCCGGCGGTAGTCGGCGTAGACTTTGGGCGCGAACCCGTGCTTGGCCGCCGCGTCCTCAAGACCGGCGACGGGGTCGGACGAACCCGAGGCCACGCCGACGATTTCGATGCCGGGCACCTCGTCGATGCTTTGAAATACGTAGCCCCAGTGCCCGCGATTGCCGATCAAAGCAAGTTTCACATTGCTCATGGTTTGGCGCTCTTTGCTTTCTCGATGTATTTGCGGACCACCGCATTGGCGGCGTCACTGGTGCTGCGCAGGATCGGGTGGGCGCTCTCAACATCGTTCTGAATGAATTTATTTTTGGCCGGAATCGTGTTGTAGGCGGCATAGACGCTCGCCGGATTGCACGACAGGTCGATGAAGCCGGTGCTGAGGTAGAACTCCGCATCGGGATTGACCCGGGTGACGAAGTTGACCGCGTCGATATAATCCGCCGCCGCCAGCTTGGCCGGGGTGATCCCGCCGGAACTCCACTGGAAGCGCGGCCAGCCGCTTTCGCGACCGTTGGCGATGCCGCCATGGTCGCAGAGCGCCGGCACCAGCGCCACGCAGCAGGTCACCGCCGGATCCAGTCCGGCCGCCACCAGCGCCTGCCCGCCGCCCTGGCTGCCGCCGTTGACGATCAGGTTTTTGCCGTCCCACTCGGGGCGGCTCTTGACGTAGCGGAGCGACTGGTAAACCCGCTCGAACATGCCGCGGAAATAGCTCTTGTCGCGGTCTTCGCAGCCGTCGTAACGGTAAGATTTCAGCGCCCCGGTTTCGAGATCCTTGTAGAAAGCGTCGGGCTGGCCGTTGAGAATGCCGTGGGCGTTGATGTCGAGCGCGATCACCCCCTGCGCCGCCATGCCGACCGGGCGGCCGGAACTGCGGACGCCGGCGCCGTGGTAGCTCACGTACGCGGGCAGCGATTTGGCTTTCGCATCGGCCGGGATGGCGAGGTAGCCGCGCATCGGGGCGCCCTCGGGCAGCGCGACTTCGAGGTCGTAGAGCTTGACCTTGGGGTTATTGGAGTCGACCGGAGTCAGTTTGACCTGCCACGGGAAATTGTCGATGGCCTTTTTGCGGTTGTCCCAGAAGGCGTCGAAATCGGCCGGTTTGGGCCGCGACGGGGTGATTTTCAGGGGATCGATCCCGGCTCCGCCGGAGCCCTCGACTTTGGGATTGGAGGCGAGCTTGGCGGTGCATTTGAGAAAACCGGGCCGGGCCAGCGCGGTCGCGAGTTCGGCTTCGCCGTTGGCGTCGGTGACCAGTTCACCCTTTTTGTTGACCGCGACGTCGCCGGAAAGATCATAGGTCAACTTCTGATTGCCGAGCCCCTTGCCGTCGTCGGCGAGTTTGATTTTGAACTTGATCGGCTCATTGGCCTGATAGATCGCGCTTTCGCGGTCGGCCCGAACGGTCAGCTTGGCTTCCGCCATCACGGCGCCGGGCAGCAGCAGCGCGACGGCGAGATATAACAACTGTTTCATAAATCCTCCTTGGGTATTTTTGAACTATGGTGATAAACTTAGTTAAAGCCGGCCTTGACCGCCGAAGCCTCGTCGACTTTGGTGGCGAAACCGCGTTCCATCCGGGTGATCACGTAGGTGCAGAAGATCAACAGCACATTGGTCACCACGTTGGCCATCGCGAAGAGCACGGCGTAGAGATCGTTGTGAAGCTTGATCGACACCACCAGCTGGGCGACCACCAGACCGATGGTCAGCGCGAATTTGATCCCGAAGACCATCATCATGCCGTGGTGCGGAATCCCGTTGCGCGGCATTTCACCGCGTTTGGCTCGCTCGACGTCGGTCCGGATGCCGTGCGACAAGCGATACCAGACGAACGCCACCAGCACCGACGCCGGCACCACCAGCACGGTGAAATAAAAGACTCCGGTGGTCATTCCGAGCTGACGCAGCGCAATGATCATCGCCGCCGCCAGCGCAAGCGAACCATACATCACGAAATCCATGAAGTAAAGCGCGATTTTGAGATATTTGCTGAGATACCCGGTGGTCGGCACGATTTCGACGTGCTCGTACCCTTCCGCGGTCCACGGAGCCGGAGGATGGAATCCGGCGTCGCCGCCCTTTTTGAGCCACAGCCGGTAGACCATCGCGATCAACACGAAGTTGATCAGGGTCGCCCCGCCCGACCAGAAAAAGTAGAAGCGGTAGCAGTAGTCTTTGCCGATGATCGCGTAATCAAGGTGACTGGTGCCGATCCGGACCAGGTCGTAGAAGCCGCCGACCACAAATCCGGCGATGATGGTGCAGAACGCCACCACGATCCCGCGGGCGCTGCAGATCTGCCCGTAGCGCGACCTCGGGAAAAGCCGCATCGTCAGCGGCATCGCGCAGGCCGCCGACAGCGCGTTCATAAAGGAGTACAAAAGCTGCGCCCCGAGCGAGAGATAGAAGAAGGTTCCGCCGGGCAGGTCGATGAACAGCCAGACCCAGTTCATCAACGGGCCGGTGATGTTGAAAATGATGCCGTAGGTATAAACCCGCAAAGGGTGCCAGCGGTCGACGTAAACCGCGGCGAAATAAGTGGCGATAAAGGCCGCCACGCCGAGAATGCCGTTGTAATACCCGATCTGCTCCATATTCATTTTCATTTCCAGCAGGAAAAAGACCTGGAATCCCCAGGCCACTCCAGCGAAGGCGAGCACCCCGGCGCTGACGAAAAGGAGTTGATAAAAGCGCTCCTGGAAAGACTCCCGGAAGAACTGCGCCAGCGACTCGAAGCGGCTGACTTTCTTTGCCTGCGCCGCGTCCAGCGGCGGGTATTCGCCTTCTTTGATCATCAAACACATCAGGCCGAAGCCGATGCCGTACAGCAGCGTCGCGCCGAAGAAAATCTCGTGGGTGTGGGTCAAGGCGTACTTGAAAACGAAGAACTGGTAGAGCGTCGAAGCGAGAATCCCGACGATCCGGAATGCCGCCGAAAACCGGCCGAGATGGCTCTGCGGCACCACGTCGTTGAAGAGGTAGTAGAAGGTCGAATTGACGAACTGGTTGAAAAACTGGAACGCCACCATCAAAAGAGCGATCAGCCCGATCGCCACGGTGGTCGGCGCAAACCCCTTCAGCATCGGCAAAACCGTGCTCAGCCAGGCCGCGATTTCCGCACTCCAGCCGAGCATCACCAGACTCAAACAGAGGAACGGCATACTGGCCAGAATGAAAGGAATCCGCCGCCCCCAGCGGCTGCGGCAGCGGTCGCTCTTGACGCTGATATAGGGAGTCAGCGTCATGCTGAAGAGATTCGGCACGGTGGTCATGATCACCCCGATGACCCAGTTCGGACAGTCGAGGTTTTTGAGTTTGAGCGGCACGATGCTGGGAACGATGGTCTCCATCAGCGTGAAGCAGAAGTCACCCCACAAAAGCCAGATGAAAAGCGACATCAAGCCGATTTTGGTGTATTCAAGAGTGCCGCAGCGATAAGTCGTTTGCTGGTCGCTTGGAGCGGGCACTTGCTTCGCTTGATCCGACATGACACCTCTTTCCGCCGCGGATACGGCCTTTCCTCACTCTGACACAGTCATAAATTCTTTATAAAGTATAATACTCTTTTTGTAAAAAAACAAGAATTTTTTCGACAAAAATCTCAACTTTTTCGCAAATGCCCCGATTTGGAGTTGAAAGCGGGGGTAAAAGACGATATATTCTCAGCGTTATACGGTTTCTGACGTCGCCGGAGGAGGAAAAAATTTCTCCGCCGGGACTTTCCGCGGCGGTCGGATTGGCGGCCCCGGCGGCTTCACGGAGAATTTGTTTTTATGGCGATCGACAAAAACTCGGCCGTCCGCAACCAGCTGCTCAACAAGCTGGAAGACGGCACCTGGAAAGCCGGAACCAAACTGCCCGGAGCCCGCCAGCTTGCCGCCGAAATGGGATGCTGCTTCACCCACATGCAGACGGTGCTGGAAAGTCTGGTCCAGCAGGGCATCCTGCTGGCGGTGCCGCGCGGCGGCACTTTTGTCCGCGAACATTGGGAGGAGCGTCTGCTGCCCGGCAACCTGGTGGTTTTCCAGGGGCTCGGGCGGCATCCGCTGGAGCTGATGCTGCGGGGTTTGCTCGCGGAACACGTTCCCGAACTCCGCTACTGCCACGCGTTCAAAAAAGGCATTTTTGAAATTCAGGTGTCGCATTCGGTCCTCGGCCACCACGGCCGCTATATGGATCTGGCGCCACTGTTCCAGAAAATATTCCCCGACCGGTCGCGCTTTTTCGAGCGGCCGCTGACCCCGTTCTACGTCAACGGCAAACTCTGCGGGGTGCCGATCATCTTTTCACCGCGCTTCCTGGTCTATGACCGCCGGGTTTTCAAGCGCCACCGGGTGCCGGAGCCGCGGCAGCACTGGACCTTTGAGGACTTCCTGCAAACGATCTCGCAGTTCCGCGGCAAGCTGCCGCCGGCGCTGATCTATCCTTGGAACCGTACGCTTTCGGATTTTTACGTCTTCAGCTCGCGGTTCGGCGGCTACATCCTCGATCCCGAGAGCGGCGCGGTGCGGCTTGACGGCGACCCGATGATGGAGGGACTGCGGCAGATGATCCGGCTGCGCGAGCTGCTCGGCAATCCGCCGGACTCGCATCCGGTCTTCGGCGAATCGGCGATGTGGCTGTCCTGCCGCGAAGAGCTGGTGACGCTGCGCGAGCAGGAAATTTTCCGGCATCTCGCCGCGGTGCAACTGCCGCTGCCAACGGGCGGACGCGACGCCAATCTGCAAACCACCCAGCTGCTCTGCGTCCGCAACGAATGCGCCAACATCGACCTGGCCGAAAAAGTGATCCGGTTCATCCTGTCGGAAGAGGTGCAGAACCACTTCGCCGCCAAATGCTACGGCGTGCCGATGCTGCGTTCGGCAGTCAACGGCAGCCTCAATCCGGCCTGCCCGGTCGATGCGGTGATCCGCGAGGAACTGGACAAGGTGATGTGCGACTATTCGCTGTTCGATCCCGGCTTGTACCATCTGGTTTCGGATTCGATCCGGATGGTGCTTGGCGAACCGCTGCCGGAAGCCGAAAAATCAATGCGTGAACTCAGCAACGTGGTGCGTTTCGTACTGCGTCTGCCGAACTACCGTTAACCCTCAACCAGGAGGACCTATTATGGCCAAAACACACGACGCCAAAAAAGAGACCAAGAAAACCGCCGCCAAGACCCTGAAAGAAAAACGCGCCGAAAAGCGCGAAAAGAAACAGGCCTGACGACGGGAGCTCCCCCGCTTGACGGGGGACTCAGCCAAGAGCCGCGACCGGAAATTCCGGGCGCGGCGTTTTTTTTGGGGGGGAACGATTTCCCGAAATTACGGCGGAGCGGGATCAAACCTGTCAATCCCTTGCCCGCAAAGATTTCGAAAAAACGGCCCGGCAGGGTTCAGAAGTAACGGATGATCGCGTTTTCGCGAAGTTTCTCGATGTAGATCCGCATCGCCTCTTCGCGCCCCTTCGCCTCGAGTTTGGCGCGGATCGAGGGCTCGATCGCCTGAAACTCGACCTTTTCCGCCGGAATGATCCGCAGGAGGCGCAAGAAACAGTCGCCTTCGGCGGTCTGGAACGGGCCGTAGACCTGCCCCTCGACCGGCTCGGCGACGGCGGCGGCGAATTCGCGCCGCAGTCGCGAACGCGGAATCGGGCCGAGGTCGCCGCCGCTGAGGGCGTTGGGCCCGGCGGAGTGACGCGAGGCAAGCGAGGCGAAAGAACCGCGGTCGACGGCCACGGCGGCGGTGATTTCGGCGATGATTTCGGCCCGGTGCGCTTTTTTGGCGTCGATCAGGATCAACGCGATCTGCCAGGTTTCCGGATTGCCGAATTCGTCGGGATGGGCGGTGAAGTAGTCGTAGACGTCCTTGGGTGAGACGGCGCTTCGCATGTGATGCTGGCGGGCGGTCATCGCTTGGACAATCAGCCGTTCCTCGACCTGCTTGCGCAGCTTCTCAACGGTGGTGCCCGATTCACGCACCCGGGCGGCGAAGCGTTCGCGCGAGCGGATGCCCTCGTTGAGCGCGATGTCGTCCATCAAACTCTCGGTGTACTGGATCGGAATTTCAAAGGGGGCGCGGCGGTAGTCGGCGACGATCAGCTTGCGGTTGATGATCTCCTCCAGCGCCTGCTTGCGCACCTCCTGGATCGCCTTGAAAAGTTCATCGCCGGAAAAAGCGGCGTAGAGCGCGAGTTCGCGGGTGCGGCTCTCCGGCAGCACGTCGTTGAGGCTGATGCCTTCACCGTTGACCGAAGCGACGATCGAATCGAGCTCCGGGCCCTCGGGCTTCTGGAGTTGGGCTTCGCCCGCGACGCGGACGGCCGCGATCAGCAGCAGCGCGGCGAGCGAAGTCAGCAGTTTTTTCATGGTGGTCACCTCCGTGGTTCCGGCCCGGATTCAGCGTTTCGCGCGCCGGGTGCGCGCTTTGCGGATCGCCAGCTCGACGGCGGCGAAGAAGCTCCCGGTGTCGGCGATGCCCCGCCCGGCGATGCCGAAAGCGGTGCCGTGGTCGGGACTGGTGCGGATCACCGGCAACCCCAGCGTGGAATTGACCCCGCGGTCGAAGGCGATCATCTTGAAGGGGATATGCCCCTGGTCGTGGTACATCGAAATAACCCCGTCGAAGCGTTCGAGCGTCCCGGGGATGAAAAGCGTGTCGGGCGGGAACGGCCCCTCGACGGCGATCTGCTCGGACCGTAAACCGGCGAGTGCGACTTTGGTCACTTTTTCGTCCTCGTCGCCCATCCAGCCGTCTTCGCCGGCGTGGGGATTGAGGGCGGCCATCGCCAGCAGGGGAGATGCGACCCCCTCCTCGAGCAGCGCGTCGCGGAGCAGCCGGGTGACCCGGACGATCCGCTCGACGGTGACCAGGGCGGGCACTTCGGCCAGCGCCACGTGGGTGGTGACAAAGGCAACGTGGAGTTTGCCCGCCGACTGCATCATCACCACTTCGGGGACACCGCAAAG
>CAZRFG010000064.1:0-12873 GCA_964599205.1 uncultured Victivallaceae bacterium | reverse complement strand
TCAACCAGCGGATCGCCTTTGCGCTGTCGCCGATCGCCTTCCTGCTGCTCGGGTTGCCGCTGGCGATCCGGACTTCGCGGCGCGAAACTTCGGTGGGGTTGTTCCTGAGCGTGATTCTGGCGGGGGCGTTCTTCCTCTCGATCATCCTCTGCGAATCGCTGACCAATTTTCCGAAGTTGTATCCGCAGTATCTTTTGTGGATTCCCAATATCGCCTTTCAGATTGTCGGTGCGGTCATGACTTACCGCATCAGTCAGAGGTGAGCGAACATGAATCGTGGCATTTTTGTCAAAACCGTGCTGACGCTGACGGCCTGCGCGGTGGTCTTTTTCGGGGTGATGATCGTCAATACGCTCGACCGGATGCAGCGAACCCAGCTTGATATCCTGGCCCGGCTGGCCGCCGCGCCGCGCACCGTCCAGGCGGCCGCCGCCGTTGCCGCGCCCGCGGCCGATCCGGCGGTTCCGGTCGCCAACCGCGAATTCTTCGACCCCGCCGCCCAGCGCGGCGGACGGCTGATCCGGGCGATCTCCGCCGACACCCAGAATATGAATTACCTGATCAACAACGACTCGACGGCGGCGGATTTTCAGCAGCTCGCCAACTCGTCACTGGCAACGCGCAACTACGCCCGTCCGGAAATTTACCAGCCGCTGATGGCCGAGTCGTGGGAAATTTCGCCGGACAAGAAAAGCTATCGCATCAAACTTCGGCGCGGCATTCTCTGGCACGACTTCACCGATCCGGTGAGCGGCAGGCAATATGTCCGGCACGAAGTCACCGCCGACGATTTCAAGTTTTTCGTCGAAGTGGTCAAGAATCCCGATGTCAACTGCGAGCCGATGCGGGTCTATTATCAGGATCTCGAAGCGATCGAAGTGGTCAATGACTACGAGTTCATCGTCCGCTGGAAAGAGGTTTTCTACGGTTCGATGGCGGCGACGCTCGGCATGAGTCCCTTGCCCCGCCATCTCTACCAGGGCGACGACCCGGTGTTCGACGGCAAAAAGTTCAATGACGACCACCAGCGCAACCGCATCCTGATCGGCTGCGGCCCCTACCGGCTGCTGCGCTGGGAAAAGGACGTCAGGGTGATTTTCGTCCGCTTCGACGACTACTTCGGCAAAGCGCTCGGCATCGAGCCGCCGCTGGACACCATCGTCTATGAATTGATCAAGCACCCCAACACCCGGCTCCAGGCGCTCTTGGCGGGCCAGCTCGACCGCCTGGTCCTGACTCCGGATCAGTGGGAGAAACGCACCTCGACCAAAGAGTTCGAGAAAGATATCAAGCTCTACAAATATCTCTCGATGACCTACAGTTACATCGGCTACAATTTGCGCAATCCGCTTTTTGCCGATCGCAAAGTGCGGCAGGCGCTGACCATGCTGATCGACCGCGAAGCGATCCTGCGCGAGGTTTACTACGGCCTCGGCCAGGTGATCAACGGACCGTTTTTCCCGGAGAGCGTCTTCTACGACCGGGCGACCGCGCCGTGGCCTTTTGATATCGAGCGGGCCAAAAAACAGCTGGCCGAAGCCGGCTGGCGCGACACCGACGGCGACGGCATCCTCGACAAGGACGGCCGCAAATTCTCGTTCACGATGATGCAGATCGCGTCGCACCCGATCCAGTCAAAGATGCTGCCGATGATCAAGGAGACCATGGCCAAGGCCGGGATCGATATGAAGATTCAGGTTTTCGAGTGGTCGGTCTTTGTCCAGCGGATCGAGCAGCAGAGTTTCGAGGCTTGCGCGCTCGGCTGGACCATGCCGCTCGACCCCGATCCCTATCAGGTCTGGCATTCGTCGCAGGCGGACAAGCTCGGCAGCAGCAACCACATCGGCTACAAGAACCCCGAAGTCGACCGCCTGATCGAGCAGCTCCGGGTCACTTTTGACCAGGAAAAACGCGTTGAACTGTGTCATCGGATCGGGCGGATTCTCCACCAGGATCAGCCTTACACCTTCCTTTTCGTCCCCAATGCGCTGGTCGCCCAGGCGGCGCGCTATCGCAATGTCCGGATCTTCCCCGGCGGCATCGCCGATGAGATCATGTGGACTCCGGCCTCGCTTCAGAAGAGTGTGCCGGGATTATAACATACAGCAAGGAGTTTCAATTATGATTAAAGTTACGGTTATCGGCGCCGCCGGGCGCATGGGGCGGCGTCTGGTCGCCAACATCATCGAATCGGAGGATCTGGTGCTCAACGGCGCGATCGAAGTCGCCAATTCGCCCTTTATCGGCCAGGACGCCGGTTTGCTCGCGGGCGGCGCGGCGGCCGACATCCTGATCACCTCCGACCTCGCCGCCGCGCTTGACAAGAGCGACGCGGTGATCAACTTCTCCACCGGCGACTGCGTCGAAGCGACCCGGATGGCGGTCGAACGCGGCTGCTCGGCGGTGATCGGCACCACCGCGCTCAAGCCCGAGCAAAAGAAGGCGCTCGCCGAACTCGCCGCTCAGGGCGGCCGGATCGTCCTCGCCCCCAATATGAGCGTCGGGGTCAATTTGTTGTTCCACCTCGTCGCCGAAGCGGCCAAGATCCTCGGTGACGACTACGACATTGAAATCACCGAAATGCATCACAATCAGAAAAAAGACGCTCCCTCCGGCACCGCGGTACGGCTGGCCGAGGTGATCTGCGAAGCCACCGGCCGCAACTACGACAAAGACGTCGTCCACGGCCGCGAAGGTATCGTCGGCGCCCGCACCCGGCGTGAAATCGGGATGCACGCGATCCGCGGCGGCGACGTGGTCGGCGACCACACCGTGATCTTCGCCACCGGCGGCGAACGCGTTGAACTGACTCACAAGGCCTCCAGCCGCGACACCTTTGTCAAGGGTGCGCTGCGCGCGGTCCGCTTCCTCGCCAAAGCTCCGGCGGGGTTGTACGACATGCAGCGGGTGCTCGATTTGCATGCGTAACTTCTGGATCATTGCCGGCGAAGCCTCCGGCGACATGTACGGCGCCCGCCTCGGCCGCGAGCTGATTGCGATCGGCAAGGCCCGCGGCGAAGAGGTCAAGGTCGCCGGGATGGGCGGCCCCGCGATGATCGGGGCCGGCTTCGACATCCGGGTCGACTCGACCGAGCTCGGGGTGATGGGGGTGGTCGAGGTGATGAAGCTCATCTTCACCTTCATCCGGATTTTCTTTTCGCTGGTGCGGAGCGCGATCAAGGAGCGGCCGGACGCGGTGATCCTGATCGATTATCCCGGCTTCAACCTCCTTTTTGCACTGATGATGTATTTCAACAAGATCCCGGTGATCTGGTACGTCTGTCCCCATCTCTGGGTGTGGGGCAAGTGGCGGCTGCCGGTGCTGGCGCGGATCTGTTCCAAAATGCTGGTGATCTTCCCCTTTGAACCGGAAGTTTTCGCGAAAACAAGGCTGCGGGCGGAGTTCGTCGGGCATCCTTTGCTCGATATTTTCGCCGAGAAGCGCGATCCGGCGATCCGACGCGACCCCAATCTTTTTCTGCTGCTCCCCGGCAGCCGCTCGATGGAGATCACCCGGCTGATGACGCCGATGCTGGAGACGGTGCGGGAGCTGGCCGCGAGCCACCCCGAACTGCGTTTCGTGCTGTCCGCGCCGCGCGAGAAAGTGGCGAACCACTGTCGCGAGGTCTATCGGGAGTTCCGCCGCCGCCACCCGGATACGCCGGAGATCGAATTCGTGGTCGGCGAGACCTCGCGCTATCAGCAAGAGGCCGGAACCGGGCTTGCCGCCAGCGGCACGGTGACCGTCGAATCGGCGATCGCGGGCTTGCCGCTGGTGGTGGTCTACAAACTCAATACGGTGACGCTGCTGCTCGCCTCGCTGGTGGTGCGGCTCTACCGCGGCTACTTCACCATGGTCAACATCATCGCCGACAAGACGGTCTTTGAGGAGTTCCTGCAGTGGGACGTCCGGCCCGCCAAGCTGGTGCCGTCGATCGAGAAAATACTTCCCGGCGGCGCGCGGCGTGCCGCAGTCGAGGCCGAAATGGCCGAGGTGGTGCACCTCCTTTCGCCGCAAAGTTCCAGCGCCATCCGCCAGGCCGCGGAGGCGTGCTACGAATCGAACCGAAGTGAGGTGAGGGGGGCAAAACGATGAATCCATTGCTGACGTATCTCATTTCCGGCGCGGCGTTTTTTCCCGGGCTGGCGCTGCTGGCGCTCGGCTTCGGATTGATGGGGCTTGTGGAGAAACCGTGGCGGGCATGGTCGGATGCGGCGGTCGTTTTCGGATTGCTGATGCTGGTGATCACGCCGGTTTCGCCGCCCTACTACATTTTTGAGGCGCTGCTTCTGGGGAGTCTGGTCGGCTGGATCCTGCTCCGGAATTCCCGCCGGCTGAGCCGCAAGGGGTGGCTGTTGCTGCTTCTGCCGCTGGCCATGCTGGCGGTCGAACTTCCCTATTATCTGCGGCCGGTTCCGGTCCGAGTGGCGGGCAGGCTCTGGGTGATCGGCGACTCGATCAGCGCCGGAACCGGCTTCGCCGGGGAAAAGACCTGGAGCGACCTCTGGAATTTGGAGTCGCCGAATTCGATCGTCAACCGTTCGGTCGGCGGCGGCACCGCCCGGAGCGCGCTTTCCTCGCTCGAAAAGTGCGATCCCCGGCCCGGCGACGCGATCTTGTTTGAGGTCGGCGGCAACGATCTTCTGGGCGGCGTTTCTGGATCGGAATTCGGACGGCGGCTCGAAGCGCTGCTGGCGCGGGGGGCGGCGTACAAGGTGCCGCTCCTGATGTTTGAACTTCCGCTTCCCCCCTTGTGCAACCGCTACAGCGAAGCGCAGCGGCGGCTGGCCTGGAAATACCGCGTGACGTTGATTCCCCGGCGCGATTTCGCCGCCGTTCTCAGCGGCCGGGATTCGACCACCGACGGACTTCACCTCTCCAACGCCGGCCAGCGCAATTTGTACGAAGTTGTCCGCAAAGTCGTCTACTGATTTTTGCGGTAAATCCTCGTCCGATACGCTGTGTCGGCCTGGGGTTCACAGCAAAAATCCATCTCGAAAGCTTCAAGCGTTTTGAGCTATGACTGACCGCTCATCACTATGAAGCGAAATCCGGATGATCCGCGAAGTCGCCGCGGTGACCGCGCAGCCGGCCCCGTGGCGTACTCCGGGCGCCCACAGGATGACCCCGTCCGGGGTTTTGAGGAGGTAGCGCAACGCGGCGGCCGCGATTTTGCGATCGGTCCGGAGTTTCTTGAGTTTGACTTCATCTTCGCGTCCGAAGGGGCGCATCCGGTCGCCCGGCCGGGGCGGCTCGATGAGCAGCACTTCCGGAAGCAGATCGGCGTCGAAGAAGATTTCATCGAGCTTGACCGCTTCCGGCACCTTCGGGCACTCTTCACAGTGGAAATACGGGTGTTTTTCCTGTTGCCAGCGCCACTCGCGCGGCGCTTCCGGCGCCTCCGGAAGTTCCCAGGCGATTTCGCCGCCGCGAAAAGAAAAGACGCCGCCGGGTGTTTCGAGTTTGCGCTCCTCCGGACTTTCACTTCGCAGCATGGCGTCGAAACGCCGCAGCAAGGCGTGATCGGGAATTACGGTTTGGCCGGTGCGGTGCGAGAGGTAATGCCGCAGCACCCGGCAGCGCAGCGCGGGATCGAGCTCGCGCCACTCGCTGCGGGTGAAGTTGCGGCGGTCGATGAATTTCGCCGCTTCGCGCCGGGCGAGTTTCTCCAGCAGCAGCGCGTCGCATTCGAGCGCCTCCAGCGCCCGATTGATGCCATGCAGCGCGCCGGGCGCGTTTTTCTCAAGTTCGGGGAGAATCTGGAGCCGGAGGAAATTCCGCCGGTAGGCGGGGTCGAAGTTGCTGTCGTCGCGACAGAAATCGGTGACGCCCCGAGCGGCGAGGAATTCGACAAGTTCGCTTTTTTCGTACCTTAGCAACGGCCGCAGAAAGGTCACTTCGCCGATCCGGCTGACTTCCCGCAGCGAGCTCAATGAACTCGTATTGCCGCCCCGCAGCAGCCGCAGCAGCAGATTTTCGCGGCGGTCGCCGGCATGGTGGCCGAGCACCGCAACGCAGGGTCCGAGCTTCTGCCACGCCGCCAGCCGGGCGGCGCGGGCGCGGTTCTCAAGGTCGGGCGCGGCGGGGTCGAGCCCGAGGTCGATCCGCCGGAACTCGACTCCGAAGCGTTGCGCCGCGCAACGGGCGAACTCGGCGTCGGCCCGGCCGGCTTCGTCGCGGAGCCCGTGCTCAAAGTGGACGGCGATCACTTCGAGCCCGAGTTCGCGGTGGAATTCAAGCACCGTCAGCAGCGCGGCGAAACTGTCGGCGCCGCCGCTGAAGCCGACGTGAATCGTCCCTCCCGCAAAGGGTTCCAGGAGCGTTCGAATATTGGCATAATTCATCGGCAAAACCTTGTAATTTTCGATTTCGGAGATAATATATATTTGCATGGTGTAAAATACAAAATGAAGTGGAGAATCCGATGGCATATATTGTAGTCGCAACCGCCAACCGCCACAAAGTCGAAGAGTACCGCGAACTTCTCGCCGGCCAGAAAGTTGAACTCAAATCCCTGCTCGATTATCCCGGTTTCCCCGGCGTTGAGGAGAACGGCAAGACCTTCCGCGAAAATGCCGGGATCAAGGCGCTGGCGGCCTGCAAATACTGCGACGTGCCCGCCTTCGCCGACGACTCCGGGCTGGAGGTCGAAGCCCTCGACGGCGCCCCCGGCATCTACTCGGCGCGCTATGCCGCCGGCGACCGCGAATGCGTGGCCCGGCTGCTCCGCGAACTCGACGGCGTCGCCAACCGCAAAGCCCGCTTCGTCTGCGCCATCGCGATCGCCATCAACGGCGAAGTGATCGAGACCTTTGAGGGAACCGTCAACGGCCGCATCACCGATGCACCGCGCGGTGAAAGCGGGTTTGGCTACGATCCGGTGTTTATTCCCGACGGCTACGATCAGACCTTCGGCGAACTCGCCGCCGAAATCAAAAATAAAATCAGTCACCGCGCCAAGGCTTTTGCGGCGGCGCTGGAATTTGTCGAAAACGAAATGTCCGTGCTGGACGACGACTTCTAAGTTTGAGGAGGTTTTTTATGAAGAAAACGGTTCTGACTTTGGCTGCCGCGGTGATGCTGGCGGCAAGCGGCTGTACTTCGGTGCAGACGGCCGAAAAGTTCAACTCGATGCCGGTCGGCGAATCCGGCAAGGTCCCGGTGGCGCATGTCAACGTCAAAATGACCGGCAGCTACCTTTTCGGCATTTTCCCGCTGTTCTGCGGCAGCGTCGCCAGCGACGGCAAGACCGCGGCCTTTACCGACACCTTGACGGTGGAGAACGGCGTGCTGCTGCTGACCCGTTCGGCGCGCGGCATGGGCGGCAACCGGATTTACGACATTTCGACCACCCGCAACGGGATTTTCCTCTTCCCGCTGTTCAGTTTTGAAACCCTCAACATTTCCGGAACCACGGCGAAATAACGATGAAAAAGGTACTTTCCATGATGTTGGCCGGCGCATGCACGATGACCGTTCTCGCAGCCAAGGAACTCAAGGTTCTCTCGGTCGGGAACAGCTTTTCCTGGAGCGCTTCGGAGTATTTCCCCAAGATCGTCAAGTCGGTTGACGGCCTGAGTTTGGTCTTTGAACAGGCCAGCCTCGGCGGGTGTCCTCTGGAACGGCACTGGAAACTGGTCGAGCAGTGCGAAGCCAATCCCAAATTGAAGCCCTACACCGAAAACGGTCAGAAATTCACTCTGCGCGAAAAGCTTGAGTCGAAGAAGTGGGACATCGTCACCATCCAGCAGGCAAGCGCCCAGAGCTGGGTCAAAGACTCCTATCAGCCCTACGCCAAAAATCTCTACGACTATATCAAAAAGTACGCCCCCCAGGCCGAAGTGGTGATCCAGGAAACCTGGGCCTACCGCCCGGATGAAAAGCGGCTCGGCCAGTGGAAGATCGACCAGCAGACGATGTACGACAACCTCGCCAAGAACTACCGCGAAATTGCCAAAGAGCTGAATTGCCGGGTGCTGCCGGTCGGCGATGCGGTCCAGATGTGCCGCGAAGCCCAGAAGGACAAGTTCGTCCCCTACGACATGGCCGAGGTGGCCAAGTTGAAGTATCCCGATCCGCTGCCGGATTTCAAGGGCTCGCTGGTTTCCGGCTGGCACTGGGTGAAGTCCAAGGACAAGAACAAGCCCGATGAGTACGTCGCCTCGCTTGACGCCGCCCACCTCAACAATCGCGGCAAGTACCTCCAGTGCTGCGTCTGGTTCGCGGTGCTCTACGGCCGTCCGACTTCGGAGATCAAGTTCGTCCCCGAGGGGATCACCCCCGAAGACGCCGCGTTCCTGCGCGAAATCGCCCAGAAAGCGGTCGATTCGTTCAAGCTGTAAGCTTCGCTCCCGATTCCGGCGCCGGAGAGGTCAATGCCTCTCCGGCGTTTTTCTTTTCAAAGCGAAGGTGCGGCCGGATCGTGGTGCGGGAAGGTCCGGCGGGGGAGGGCGGCCGACTTATTGGCATAGCAGTAGGCACAGCCGTGAAGACAACTGTCATAAGCACCGATATCGACGCTTGCGTCGCAACCGCACCCCGGGCGCTGACCGCGGTCACGGCGAACGTTGAGGACGCGGCCGCCGAGCCGTCCCAGTAACCCGGCGTCGATGCAGCGGCCGCGGGCAATCCCGGCGGCGGCGAGTTCGAGCGGTTCGGCGCAGGCCTCCAGCGTCAAACCGAATTCCGCGCCGATCGCCGCGAGGCGGCACGCCAGGTCGAATTTGACTTCATCCTCGGGATCGAATAAACCGTATGGCGCGCAATTGCGTTCGGTTTTGCGGTAAAAGTCGAGGAAACTGATCACGCATTTTTCGGTGAAGGGGGCGAGTTGCGCCGCCAGCATCCGGAAGTTGGCCAGATGATACTCCGGCGTCCAGGTTGCGGAAAAAACGATCGGGTCGTAGCGCCAGATCATTCGCTCGCGGCCGAGTCCCGTCGCCAGTCCGGCAAAGGCCGCCACTCTCTCCGCCAAGGGCGGAACTTCCGGTTCCAGCGGCGCGCCGTAGGGATTGAGCGTATACTGGAGATAAAACGGCATTCCGTCCGCCGCCAGGAGTTCAAATTGCCGCCGCATCGGCCACGGATTTTTGCTCCAGAAGACGATGCCGTCGATTGCTTCCCGGGAGAGGTCGACCCGGGAAATCTGTTTGGGATTGAATGGATTGCGGACCAGCGCGTAGCCTTCGCGCAGGCGCCGGGCAAACCAGTCGCCGTAAAAAGCGGGAATATCGGTCCGGCGGCTGGCGCTGATGATCATGGCCGGGACTCAACGCCGCGCGAAGGGGCGGATTTTGCGGCGTTTGGGACGCAATGCTTTGGCATAAGGAGAATAGCTGGGATCGGCGTCGGGTTCTTCAAGGGGGGCCGGGCGCGTCTCGTCGGGCTCCCGCTCCGGTTCCGGCGAAAATACCGGCTCCGGTTCCGGCTCAGGTTCGATCCGGGCCCCAATCAGGAGCGAGATTTCAAAGAGAATCCAGGCCGGGGCCGCCATCAGGAGCTGGCTCACCACATCGGGCGGGGTCAGGATCGCCGCGACCACCAGGATGATCACCACGATCACCGGCCGCTGTTTGCGAAGCGTCTCAACCCGGACGACGCCGAGCTTGATCAGCATCAGCACCACCACCGGCAGTTGAAAAATAATGCCGAACCCGAGCAGCAGAAGTCCCGCCAGTCCGACGAAGTTGCTCAGCCCGAGGATCGGCATCAGGTCGTCGCTGCGGTAGCCGCGGGCGAAGCTGACCATCAGCGGCAGCACCAGAAAAAAGGCGAAGGCGGCTCCGAACAGAAAGAGGGAGAAGACCGCCCCCGCGACCAGCCGGATGATCTTTTTTTCGCGGGCGTACAAGCCGGGCGCGGCGAAGCGCGAAATCTGCATCGAGACATAGGGCAGGGCGACAAAGAGCGACAGCAGCAAGCCGAGCTTGACTTGCACCAGGAACGGCTCCAGCGGCGAGAAGTAATGGAATTTGATCGCCTCCTCGCCTTCGCCGGCAAGGTAATGAATCAGGATCGGCATCAGCCAGCCGGCGGCGAAATAGCCCGGGATCAGCAGAATCCCGATCGCCGCAAAGGAGCGGATCAGCATCTGGCGCAATGCTTCGAGGTGGGTGAAAAACGAGGATTCGCCTGTTTCATCCATGGCACAAAAGACTCTTTCCGGCTTGACCGTGAATTCGGCTTGGATCAGGCTTTTTTGTCCTGATCGCCGTCTTTTTTGTCCTCGTCTTTATCGACGCTTTTTTGGGCTTCGGTGACGATTTCATCGCGGGCGTTTTTGAATTCGCGGCTGGCGCGGCCGAGCGAGCGGGCGATTTCCGGAATGCGTTTGGAGCCGAAGAGCAGCAGCACGACCAGAAAAATGACAACAACTTCAGACCAACCGATCATGATCACTTCTCCTGTGTATTGGAGTCCGCCTGAAGCACATCCGGCTTGGCGGCATCCGTTCTTGCCACCAGTTCGATGAAATCGACTTCGGCAAAGGTGTGCGACTGGGTGTATTGACTGTTTCCGGCGACCGCGACGATGTAGTCCTCGGGGCCGGGAACAAAACCGTAAACTTTTTCAAACAACGCCACCGCGTCGACCTCCTCGACCACCCATTCGTTGACCGGCGAGGTTTTGTTGCGGTAGCAAACGGTGAAGACGCTGACGATGCCGGCGCCGTATTTGCTCGAGCCGATGGTTCCGATCGGGGTTTCGGTCTCCCAGCGCAGCGCGATGCTCTTGCGGCTCAGCGGGGAACCCGCGCCGAAGTAAATCCCCGCCACCTGGTCGTCGAGCTTCGGCTGGCGACCGTCGGCATTGGGCGGCAGATTGCGCACCCGCCAGCGCCAGCGCAGGATCGGGTATTTGGTGAGGTCGACCCGGGGCATCGCCATCAGCGAACCGGTGGACCGTTTGGACTCGATCTCCAGCACTTTGCCGTTGTCGGCGTCTTCGACCTGGATCACCCGGAACTGGGTTTTGGGCACCAGGAGCTTGGCACCGTTGAATTCCCAGTCCTTCGGCATCTCTTCCTTGCCGACCATGGTGGTATTGCCGAAACTCTCGCGCCAGCCGACTTCGGGCGTCGAAGCCTCACCGGCCGTGGCCGAAGCCGCCAGCAGAATCAAACTCAATAATGTCAGGATGTTCAATTTCATCGTTTCGCTTCCTGATAGTGACGGTAACGCGTCATGATATTTTCCACATACGCCCTCGTGCTCGGAATTCCGATCCGGCCGACCACCTGACTTTGCGGGTTGTCCGGCTTCCAGCGCGCGGCCCGGCTTTCGCCCGCATTGTACTGCGCCAGCGCCAGTTCCGTGCCGAAGCGGTAATTGCGCCAGCGTTGCATTGCCCGGGCGAGGTGACTGCACCCGATTTCCAGATTCAACGCGGGCGCCATCAACTCGCGGGTGGTCGGCATCGCTTTGCCGTTCCGTTTGGCCCATTCGGCGACCGCACCCTGCGGCAGCACCTGCATCAAACCGATCTCCCCGGCGGAGCCGACCGCTTCCGGATTGAACCGGCTCTCGCGGAACACCAGCGATCGCACCAGCTCCGGCGGCAGTCCATGCCGGGCGGCCGCCGCGTGAATCTCTGCGCTATACTTGGTGTCATCGACAAACCAGTCGCGAAGTTGCTGCTGATACCGGTAGGTCACCAACAGCATCGCCATGAGCGCCAGAGCGATCAGCACCATCCGGAACTTACCCGGCGACCGTTTCCCGCGCCCCGCCATCTGCCTCAGGGCTTGCCCGTGGCCCCGGTCCGGGCCGGAGTTTTCGCCGGCGGATCGGCGGGAATTTCCACCGCGCCGACCGGTTCATCCGGCGGCATCAAAAGTTGCGGAATCCGCTTTTTTGAATACTCGAGGAGATTCTTGACCTGGTTCTCATTGAGATAAAAATTGCCGGAAATATTCCGTCCCTCGGGAACCAGTGACAGATTGTTCAGCAACTCGTCGCCGAGCGGCTGGTTCTCCGCGAAAAAGATGCCCATTCCCATGAAAATCAGACCGTTGAGCCCCATCATCGCATTGGCCGCCGATTTTTCATCGCGCATCACCCCGAGTCCGTCAACGGTGATCATGTTTTCGCCGCCGAGACGGCAGGAGGCCTGCAGCGACTCGAGCTGGCGAGCCACGCCGAACGAGCTGTTCTTTTGCTTTTTGCGCTCACTGCGGGGTGGAGCGACGAAGCCGACTTCGGCTACGTTTTCGGGATTGGGATCGGAGACGAAAAGAGTGCTCCGCTCCGCCGCGCCGAGCGGCGCCGCATTGAGATACGCATTCAACGCGTCCTCTTCGGCGGCGACGGCAACGTCGGGAGCGAGATAGACCACGCCGATCGTCCGCCGCTCCGCGCCCTCGGCGGACTGGCCGCTGATCAGATAGGCGGTGCGGCCGCCGATTTGGGCGGTGCGGGATTCGAGCGACTGGATTCCGGGCACGGCGATGCCCTCGACCGGCTTGATCGCTTCCTTGTTTGTCTGCAGCTTGGCGACCCGCTTGGCGAACTCGGTCTCCGGGAGCTTGTTGAGTTCAAAGAGCACCGCACCGTTGCGGTTGTTGTCGCCGTTGAAGTAGATCAGCTGCCGGATGTTCTTGACCGGCACCTGGTAGCGTGCTTCGAGCACCGCCAGCGCCATCGGAAATTCCGGCAACGAGGTGCAGACTTGCTTGTAAAAATCGGAAGCCAAAAGCTTCTCGACCTTGACCAGCACCGCCGTCCGGCTGCCGGCCGGAAGACGGTCGGAGAGCGAGTCGGCTTTGAGGTCCGCAACCTTGAGGACCGGTGCGGCGGTCGCGGCTTTGGCCGGCGCTTCGGCGGCTCCGGCGGGAGCGGCCGACAACAGCGCGATCAGGGCGATTGCGGTTGCCG
>CAZRFG010000063.1:6762-12902 GCA_964599205.1 uncultured Victivallaceae bacterium | reverse complement strand
GGCCACCATCAGCGCCACCGCGAACACCATCGCCACGTCGAAGAGATTGACCAGCGTGGTGCGCGGGTCGCAGTCGTCCTCTTCGTCAAAGGGGCGGCGGAACTCCCGCCGGTACTTGCGGTTCATTTGCCGGCCTCCTCCAAATGGCGGTCGAGCACGTAGCGGAGGTCGGCGATCTCCTCGGTGTACCAGTGCTTTTTGACCGAGAAGATCAAGAGCGCGATGCCGGCGCAGAGACACCCGACCACGGTGGTGGCAAAGGCGATCTGCATGTTGTACGCCATCCCGGCGATGTCCCCGGTGGCCAGTCCGGCCAGCGCCGGGCCCATCGGGATCAAGGTACCCATCAGACCCAGCATCGGCCCGATTTTGATGATCAGTTTGGCGCTCTCGAGGTCGCGCTCGTAGCCCTGCTGAAATTCGGCGATGCGTTTTTCGCACTCGAGTTCGTTCCAGTCAAAGGCGGCGAGCTCGGCGAGGTGGCCGGAGAAAATCCCCTTTTCATCGACCTCGCCGAGTTCGAGCCGGGACGAGCCGCGGATCTTCCGGATCAGCCGGTCGCGTTTTTTGCGCTCGCGCAGCAGATCGAGGTAGGTCGAGCAGAAGCCGCCGAGCGAGATCAGCGAAAAGAGCATCGTCGACAGCAGCACCACGATCACCGGCAGCAGGAGACTGTTGGAGATCCAGTTGAGAATTTCGGTTACGGTTGACATTTCTTGGCTTTCCTTTGGTATCTTTGACAGGCATGAACAATACGAAATCCGATCAGGCTCAACGCCACCATCGCGGTCAGCGCGCCCAACGCGAGAAAACTGTCGAGCGGCAGCGAATCCTCCGCCGCGGCGCTCAATTTGGCGGTCGCCGCCACCGGCAGAAACACCGCGGCGAACACCAGAAAATATTCCAGATGAAGAACCGCAAGAATCCGGTCCTCGCGGCCGGGTTTGACCCACCGCACCAGCTCGGCGGTGGCGATCATCACCGCCGGCAGCACCGCCGCGAGCAACCCGGTGATGGCGCCGAAACTCAAGCCCGGCAGCGCATTGAACAAGTACATTTGCCCATAGAGCGCTCCCGCCGGCAGCAGCAGCGACGGCAAAAATACGAGATACTTCCACTTGGCGACTTTGCCGCCGGTTTCAAAATCGGTCAGCAGCGAGAACCCGACCACCAGCGTGAACAGTTCCTGGATCACCACCAGCGCGCACCAGTTCTCGAGGGTGGCGGCGGCGGTGAGCGTGGCATTCAATTGCTGCATACTGACTTGCGAAATCCGGCTTTCGAAAATTGGCGGCAGCGGCGCGATCAGCGCCGCCGCTGCGAACTCCCACTTGCGCGGGAGCAACGCCAATTTGCAGAAGCTCTGGATCGCCGCCGCGACCAGCACAGCGGTGATGAAAATAATCATAACTCACTCCAGGTGGTTGAAGTTTTCGTCGCCTTCGGTAAAATGCCCGGTTTTGGCGTTGGCGTCGCCGCCGAGGAAGCGGACGGCGCTGACGTGCCCGTCAACCCAGGCGGCGTTGGCCCCGCCGCGGTGACGGAAGTGCAAGGTGCCGTTGGTGTCCATCATCCCGAAGCCTTTGGCGACCAGAATCGCGGTGCCGGTGGGGGCGGTGCCCATCGCGCTGTCGGCGAACATGATGATGGCGGACGGGCGCTTGACCGCGCCCGGCTTGGTGCGGCCGTTGCTGATCGACTTGTCGCTGTCGTTGACGGTGCTGCTGAAGGTCAGCCGGTTGTAGCCGTAGCCGCCGGTATTGGAGGCGGCCGCCGGGTTGGGGATGTTGGCCGCGATCGCCCAGGAGGGGCAGAGCGTCGACTTGGTCTTGTCGCCGAGATAAGTATGGAGGTAGCCGCCCCTGCTGAGGTCGTAGGAGTTGCCGCTCATCGCCACCGGGGCGAGGCCGTAGAACCACTGGTAGAAACTGTTGACCAGCGTCGGATGCTTGATCGGGCAGAGCACGCCGTGGTCGTTGGCGTACATCAGATTGGCGGCGGCCATCTGCTTGAGGTTGTTGACGCAGGACGCGCCGTGCGCCGAGCCGCGGGCCTGGTTGAGGGCGGGCAGCAGCATCGAGGCGAGAATGGCGATGATCGCGATCACCACCAGAAGCTCGATCAAAGTGAAACGGTGAAAACGGGGGGACATTTTGGACTTTCCTTCGTTGTTTGGCTTCAGTTTCCGGCCGAAGCGGGGTTGACGAGTTTATGCTTCAGGAGCGCGATCCGGCTTTGTGCTGCTTGCAAAGCCTTTTCGTGTTCCTGATTATGGGGCGGAATCCGCAGCAGCAGGCCCTCGTATTCGTCGAGGATCGCCGCTTCCAGCGCTTGGCGGTCGGCGTCATCGCCGGACGCTTTGAACTTTTTGCCGAGAGTCTCGACCTTGGTTTCGGCGGGCTCGCCGCGGCGCGGGTGGGTGAAGTAGACGAGATCATTCCGGGCGGCGAAGGCGGCGGCAGCCTTCTTGCCCTCGACCGCGGCAATGAAGCGCAACTTGAGCTCGTCGTCCTTGCGGTCCCGGAGTTGCTTTAATAGTTTCCGGCTTGCGACGAGCACCATTTGATGGGTCTTGACCGACTGCTCGAGCTTGGCGATTTCCGCTGCGACGGCTTCGCGTCCGGCCGGAGCCGGGCCGTCCTCGCCGGCAAGATAGCTCTCGGCAAGTTTCCGAACGCCGTCGCCGATCGCCAAACTGCTGTAGGTCGCGCCGGTCACCGCGTCAACCTTTTTGGCCTGGATTTCACTCATTTTGAGCTGGTTCCACTGCTCAAGGAACTTCGCCGCCCGGACCCGGTTGAGGAAGGAACGGGTCTCCTGATTTTTGCCGATCAGCACTCCGGCGACGCGGTCGGCGGCGTCGAAAAGCACCGCGATCTCGATCGTCCCGGCGTACCCCATCCGGCGCTCGCCGTCGCCGATCCGTTCGCAGTAGAGCTTGCCGATCACCTGGTTGTCGTCGTCAAAGACATTGAACACGCCGGGAGCGGTCAGCTCGGTCCGCGCCGCTTGCGGCAGCGCCTTTTTGAAATCGGCGGCGAAGGCCTGAAGCGGCTCCGGGAGTTCAAGCGTGCCGGCCGCGAGGCCCAGGCCGCAAACGCAAATGACGGCGAAAAAACTTCTTTTCATCGATGGGGTATCCTTATTCATCATAGAGTCCGGCGAATTTCCAGCCGTTCCCGGCCGCGTCGCGGGAGACGATGCAGCGGTAGGCGCCGCCATTGTCGGTCTCGACCAGCACCAAATACAGCTTGCCTTCAAGGTCCGGCCGCTGGACTTTCCACGACGGCGCGGCGGCGAGCCGGGTGCGGTGCATCGTCGCGTACTGACGAGCGAGATCGGGATGCTTGAGGTCGGCGCAGTTGGCGGCGAAGTTCTTGCGGTCGCCCCGGCGGGCGAATTCGAGCATCCGGCGGGCGAATTCACCGGCTTCGACGGCGGCCTTGTCGCGGACCTCGACCGGCATTCCGGCGCTCTGGCGATCGGGCCAGAAACGGGCGAAGAGGACGCCGGAGAAGGTCAGCAATGCGACGGCGAGAATCAGTTTCTTTTTCATGGGAACACCTCTTTCGGGGGGTTGAAGAGTTTTGTGGATCAAAGTTAGATTAGGCTAAGTCTAAGTTCAAAAAAAACCTCTTTCCGTGAGGCCGACGGGGGCTCCGGACGCGGGGTGCGACGGACGGTGGCGGATCACCGTCGCAAAAAACTCCTCGAGCGAGTCGCAGCGGTCGAGCAACTCCCCGGCGGCACGTTCGACGGTGCGGTAGAGCGACATCCGCCGCAGCGACTCGCCGGCCTGGCCGAAGACCCGCCAGTCGCCGCGATGCACCGGGGTGGCCGGGAGGTTGCGCATGAAGCCGACCACGTCCTTGGCGGGATACCCGATGAAAATCCCCACCTCGTGGGGGAGTCCGGATTCGCGGAAACGACGCCGGAGCGTGGCGAGCTGTTCGTCGACTCCGGCCCCGGCGGGATAACCGCAGCGGGCGAGAATATAGCGGTGTGACGGATGACGGAGGGTTGCGGCCAGGGTTTCGCGGTGGAAGAACAGCACCAGCGACGAACCGTCGTCTTCGAGGAGTTCGAGATACTCGAGCTTGAGGATGCGCAAAATGTCGTCGCGGTAGAGGCAGACCGGCAGACCGGCGGCGACCCGGCGCCGGTAGCAGTGCCGGACGCGCAGCAGTTCGGCCGGCTTGACCCCGCTCCGGACCGGAGCGGTTTTGAGCAGCAGAAACCGGAGGAGTTCCTTGCGGTGCGCTTCGTTCATCTTTACCATTATTAGCCTCGTCTAACTTGCTTTGCAAAAAACCCCCGCAGGCTCCGGAACCGTGCCGGAATCAGCTTTCGGGGATTCAATGCATATAGTATACACCGGGAATCCGGAAATGCAATTAGGGTAGACTAATTTTCTTGAAAAAATTTTCCCCTATTCTCCAAAAAAAACGGATCATTCAATTGAATACTTTGATTATCAAGAATTTAATTCAATTCCAAGTCAATCCGGGACGCAATGTCATCCGCTTGCGACACCGCAACATCGGCCTTTGACCAAAGGCTGTCGACCGCCGGAAGCCGGCTTCGGGTTTGAACCGCCATCCCTTTCCCGCTCCAATCGTTATCTGCCGAGCCGGCGTTCGATCCAGCGCTCTTTTGCGACCATATAGGCATCGGTCAGCGCATGCCCCTCGCCAGGCATGCGGAACATCTCTTTGCTAGCCAGGATCTGATTATAGGCGGCATAGACCCCGCCGGGAGAACAAGTGGAATCAATGAAGCCGACGCTCATCAATACCGGACACTTGATATCACGAGCGAAATTCACCACATCATAATAGGGTGCGACTTTTTCCGCCGCCGGATTATTGCCGATCAATCCCGGCCACCCGTTCTGGCGGCCGTCTCTGGCGGCCTGATGGTCGCACATTGCCGGGACATTGGCCGCGCATGCGGAAATATGCGGGTTGAACCCGGCAATGATCAGCGCCATTCCTCCGCCTTGACTGGTCCCGTCCGCGATGAAATTCCTGCCATCCCATTGCGGCAGGGCGGCGACGTAATTGACCGCGCGGTCAACCCCGAGAATCACCCTGCGAAAAAAATATCGGTCGCGGTCGGCGGAATCTTTGACCGGATAGTAAAACTTCTTCTTTTGTTCCGCAAAGATTCGGCGGCCTTCATCCGGGTCATCCGGAAATTCGTATTGATGGACGTTCATGGTAAGCGAAATGATCCCGCGCTCGGCATACTTCATCCCCGGCCCCGGCGCACCGGCGCCGGCCCCCGGGACCGTCACCACGGCGGCAAAGGGGCCGTCGCCGTTGGGCATGGCCAAAAAACCGTACAGAGGACCGTTCTGGGAATCCACCGTAATTCGATACGCTTTGGCGTTCGGAGTACTCTTCCCGGGCATTTCGACAAGTGTCACCGGCCGGTCTGCAAGGCAGGCACGGCCGTCTTCCCAGAATTTTCTGAAATCGGCAGGATAGTCGGCTTTCGACACGATTTTTTCCGGATCAAAGGCGACCGCGCCCAGAAACGGCAGGGCGGTTACAGGATATTTTCCGGTTCGCTCTTTTTCCGGAATGTCCACTCGAAGCCCGGCAAAACCCGGACGGTCCAGCGACACCGGAATCAAAGTCGGATTGGCAACCGCCGCATCGATCATCCCGTCGGCGATCTTTTCGCCGCCGTCTCTGGTAATGCGGTAGGCAAACCGGCCGTTTTTCAACGGCTGTCCATGCTCGGTAAGAACGACCGTCATGCCAGCGGTTTCGCCTACCTGATAAACCGCGTCCTCACGATCCGGAATGATTTTGATTTCAACCCCGAACATCAATCCGGAGGCTAAGCAAAGCCCGAAACAAAGCCAATGGCGACAGTTCCATTTGCGGTAACCATTTCCGTTTGCGAATATCCGATTTCTCATTTCCACAATCTTCCTTTTTTGCGTGGGTTGCGCCGTGGCGGCGGGTTATCGGTTTTGCCGGACAGACTTCCGTATTCACATGCAATGCGAAAAAGTCGATCTCAACGCAGGAAATAAAGCTTGTTTTCCGCGGTCGCCGCCACGCCTTGCCGGTGCGGCAGCAGCCGGGGCGGCTCGACGGCGATGCCGCCGGTCTCGAGGCGGATCTTTC
>CAZRFG010000063.1:0-6662 GCA_964599205.1 uncultured Victivallaceae bacterium | reverse complement strand
CGGCTTTCGAATTTCATGCAGTAGACGAAGCCGTCGTGCCGGCCGTAGAGCGCCTCGGGCCGCTTGTCGCCGTCGGCGTCGATGACGGCGACCGCGTCGCAGCCCGGCGAACGGGTCAACCGGCCCGGCGTGGTGCCGTCGGCGCGGAAAATGGTCTGGTACAAATAAGGTCCGCCCGCGACCAACTCGTCGCCGCCTTCGCCGTCGAGATCGGCAGGCCTGACCGCGGTCCAGCCGTGGTGGAGAATCGAGCGGAAAAGTTCCTTGCCGTCAACCGGATCGAGGCCGTACCCCAGCCAGCTCTCGGTGCCGGCCAGCAATCCGATCGCACCGGCCGCATCCCGCCGGAAGGAATTGAGCGTGGTGATCCGGCTGTTGCGCCGGTAGGTGACGCCGAACTCCTTTTGCCACAGTTCTTTGCCGTCCAACGAAAAAGCTTTCAGGAAACACTTTGCCTCATCGCCGGTCGCCGGAACCGGTCCGGTGCCGACGAAATAGCGCAGCTTGCCGTCGCCGCCGGGCAGCTCCGCCGCCGCGCTGACCGCCGCCGGAAGCCGGGTCCGCCAGAGCTCCCCGCCGTCGGCGTCGACAACCGCAAAAGTGCCGTCTTCGAGCCCGATCCCGATGGTGTCGCGACCGGCGGCGACGGTGGTGATGCGGGCGGGAAATGTGACCACCCGCCCGATTTCGAGCGCGGGAAGCTCCGGCCCGGCGATTGTCCCGGGACTGATCGCCTCCCCTTTGGCGGGCAGCGCCGCAAACGGGAAAACCGCGCCGGACAACGCCACCGTACCGTCGGCGGTGACCGGAATTTCGCGCCCCTCGAGCACCAGGCGGCGCACCCCGACGCCGGTCACTCCGCGAAGAGATGCGAAGAGGACGTCGCCCGTAAATTCGACGTTGCCCGCGGCAAAAGAGCCCAGCAGCGCCACCCGGGGGCCCGCCGAAGTTTCGGCACGCCAGGCGCCGGGGCCGAGCCGGACCACTTCCGGCGGTTTTTCGCCCGCCTTGACCGCCTGGCAGAAGTTGACAAAAACTGTTTGGTCGCCGGCCTTCAGCTTATCCAGTCTGCGGCGGTGAATGATCGCGGTGTCCGGCGCGCCGGGCAGGTACGGATAACCGGCGATATTGCCGTCTTTCTGGCCATGGCTGCGTTCAAAGCGATAGGCCAGCGCCCGGCTTGAATCATCGCCCGAGACAATGAAGAAGCGATCGGCGATCGCGGGATTATCCGAGGCTTTCTGGCGGATTTCGACCGCCGGGCCGTCCGCTTTGAGCTCGCCGATTGAGCGGAAGCGCAGATCAAGCGCGAACTCCCCCTCCACGTCTGCTTTGACCCGATCGATCACCCAGAAACCGGCGCCGGCGTCGTAGCCGATGAAACGCTGCCAGTCCGTCCCGTTGAGGCTCTCGGTCAGCAGTCCGAGTGCGGCGGTCCGGCGGTCCGGGGTCTGCGTCCGGCCGGTGATCTGGGCCGCCGCGTCCGGCGCGGTCGGCTCATCCTGACGCTGGAGCGGGGCCAGGCCGTCGCGGCTCACCGCCAACATATTGTGGTGGATCGGGAAACGCTCGACGTAATCGCCCTCAAAAAGCCACAGCCGGTTGCCCGCGATATACTGCGCAATCCCCGCGCCGTCGATGTGGCCGTGAAAACCCCGGTTCATGCCGGTGACCGCGAGGTAATCGGCATCGCCGTCCCAGCCGCTCCGGAAGCTCGCCTTGTCCAGCAGCGGCCGCTTGAAGGAATGGCCGGGAAAGTCGTATCCGAGTTTGAAGGCGTTGACTTCCTGGAGGTTCAGCCCGATGGTGGCGGAACCGGGCGGGGCCGGCCGGGGATCGGGAATATTCTGCTGCGGATGGCGCATCGCAAGGAGATACGCGGCCTCCCGGTCGCCGAGCAGACCGGCGGCGATCTCGAGATCGGCGACGCCGCTCACATGGTAGAGCGCGAAAGCGTCGCCGTAGCCCGGATTCCAGCCGAGGTGATTGTATTGCAGCTTGATATACTCGACATGGCGCAGGAATTCCTCGTTACGGAAAAATTCGCGGTTGACGAGGCCGCCGGCAAGGGCGTAATCCATGAAAATCTCGTAACTCATGAATTGATAACCGGTGGCGTCCTCGGGCGAAAACGGGTGCGGCGCCACGCCCTTGAAGACGAAATCGGCGTAATTTCGCCAGTCGCGCGCGGGAGGATAGTCGTAACGCGCCAGCAAATACCGCGCACCGGTGCCGAGCGAGCGGGAGATGAAACAGGCGCTGTTTTTCCAATATTGCACCCGCCCGGCCTGCCATTCCTTCCACCCCACCTGAACCGCGGAGTGATTGCGGCAGCTGAGTGAAATCCGGCGGACGACTTCGCCCATCTCATTCCAGTCTTGCTGGTTGCAAAGCTCGAATTCCTCGAGCAGATCGAACAGCCGGAAAAGGTCGTACGCCATGAATTGCTGGAGCTCGGCATCGCGATTGAGGTAACGGTCATTGAAAAGCCGGACCATTTCGAGCAACGCGCGGCCATCCTCGCGATTGCCGCTCGCCCGGTATCTGCGCCCGGCGGGAAGCAGATGGCTGGTGATGGCGAAATAGTTCAACTGGCCGTCGTCGCGCCGGAAGTGGGCTTTGAGCGCTTCGATCATCCGGTCCGCCTCCTCAGAAGTGGTTTCCTTCGGGGCATATTCGGGGGAGAATTCGAAAAAGAACGGAATCGGCTGCGGCTGCGGAAATTTGGCGAAAAAGCGCTCAATCCCGCTTTTGACCGCGGCCGGATCGGCGCCGCCGAAATAGAACAGGTCGCGCTGGAAATCGAGCGCCCGGGGCAGCACCCGGAGTTCATAACCGCGTTTCGGCCCCTCCAGCAGGCCGCTGAAGAAAAGCCGGACGAGGAGATCGTTGCTCTGTGCCGGCCCGAGGAGAATCCAGCTGCCCGGCGCGGATTGCGCCTGCTCCGGGGGTAAAATCGGGAGGTCGAGCCGCCAGTTGCGGCGGAACTCCTGCTGCAGCAGCAGCGCGCTTTCGCGTTCCGCCGCCGGGGCGATGATAGCGGCGCAACTCAGGTCGATCCGACAGCGCGGGGTGAAGGGCCGGTCCGCCGGCAGCGGGAGATCGTCGGGCGTTTTCGCCGCCGCCGGGGCGGGGCCGGGCAGCTTTTCGAGAAAACGCGGATTGCGCAGTTCGATCGTCAGCACGTCGCCGGCGGCGGGAGCCGCGCCGATCAGGTGAATGCTCAGGCGGTCGATTTGCTTGGGCGGGTTGCCGGTCGAGAGCTTGGGTTCATAAATGACCCCGTCGCCGGCTTGCCCGGCTATCGCCACGGTGATGAAACCGTCGGTTCCGAACTTCGGTTTCGCCACCAGGAAACTCGCGGTGGTCTTTTCGCCGCGATTGGCGAACTGGAGCCGGACCATTTGCATTTTCGCCGGGATCTTGAGGTCCACGGCGAAAATCCGCTGCTCGAAATCAACCGGCTCCTTGAAAATGAAGGTCTGCGAAAGTCTTGCCGGATCGGTCGCGCCCGAGGGGAATTCGCGCTTCACCTCAAGCACCCCGCCGGCAACGCCGCCGACCGTCTCCGGGGCGCCCGCGACCCGGCAGTCGGCGACGCCGATCTCCTTGAAGAAGGTTTGCAGATTCTCATCCCCGCAAACCGCCAGCGCGGCGATTGCGAGAAGCGTCAACAGAAAACGTTTGGCCGACATGCTCTGAAACTCCATGATTTGATCCATTCAATTGCGGTCAAAAAAGTTGAACTCGACCGGCGTATTGCGGAACGGGTCGCGCAAATAGGGATTTTCCGCCGCCGTCACGATCGATCCGGCCGCCACCGGAACGCCTTCCACGCCGGAGACGTGACCGTCCGCCCACAGCATATTGAGTTGCCGGTTGTGGCGGAAAAGCGGCACCCCTTTGCTGCTCGAACCCGGCCAGATGTCTTCGAGCGCGTAATATCCCTGTTCGGTTTTCTGCGACAGCGCGCAGTCGGCCAGGGCGATGGTTTGGGACGGCTGTTTGATGCGGGTGGCCTTGGCGGGGTCCCCGGCCAGCCCGGTCGCGCCGCCGGTGCCGCCGTTCCGGCTGCTCGATCCCAGATAGCGGTAATTATAGCCGTAATCGATGCGGTCAAAAAGCGCCGACTTCCAATCGCTGATCGCGCTCACCGTGCGGACAAAGGCGTCACGGGAGCCGGACGGACAGAAAAAAACCTTGAGCCCGTTGTTTTTGAGCTGCAAAAATCCGCTTCCCACCAGCAGCCCCGGCCACCGCGACCCGTCGGGGCGGTAATAGGGGACATAACGGTCCTCATGCTCCTGGGTGTACAGCAGCAGCGCCAGCCCGTTCTGGCGGAGGTTGCTCCGGCAGTTCGACGTGCGGGCGGCCTCGCGCGCCTTGCCGAGGGCGGGCAGCAGCATGGAAGTTAGGATCGCAATGATCGCAATAACCACCAAAAGCTCGATCAGGGTGAATCTTTTCATGACGTTTCCTCCGGTTTTTTCCCGTTACAAAGCTGTATTATACGGAAGAAACCGCCGAAAGTCAACGCCGGCCCGAAGATTGCCCGCCCCGAACTGATCTATTCTGTTTCACAATAACTTATAAGTGAATGATTGAAAATAAATTAAATGATCAATTCCCCGTAACAGCAGATGTTGCGTCCCCGCCGTTCCGGGTGGCGGATCCGCAACAGCAGCTCTTCACAGGCAAGCCGGCCCATCTCGCGGTAGTCGTACGCGATGGTGGGGAAAATATGCATATCGGGATCGTAAAAACGTTTGCCGTCGACGCCGAGCACCAGACGTTCTTCGGCAAGACGCCGGCCGTGCCGGGCGGCATATTGCACCGAGAACATCTGCAGCATGCTGTCGGAGGTGAAGAAGTAGCCGCAGTCGTCTTTTTCGCAATCGATCCGCGGTTCCTCATCCGGGCGGATGATGAAAAGTCCGGTTTCGCCGCCATGGAATTCGAATTTGCTCTTGAACGCCAGCGCGCGATTGGTGTACGTCTCTTCAAAGGAACTGATGATCGCGACCTTTTTGACCCCGGCGCGGCGGAAATACCCGGCGGCGATTTCCGCCATTTCAAAAAAATCGATGTTGACCGCCGAAAGCATTCCGTTGAAATTGTCCTGCGCCAGCAGTCCGACCGCCGGGCAGGAGAGTTTGAGGTTCGGCAGCAGCGTTTGCTCCATCGAATGAAGCAGGACCGCGCCGGCCGCGCCGGCGGAGCGCTTTTCGATTTCGGCGGGGTGCTGGTCGTGGGGGGTGAGGATGTGAAGCCGGAATGCGTACCCGTTCCGCCGGACTTCGTCGAGCATGCCGTAAAGCATCGTATGGATCAGCATCCAGCGGAAGACATTGAATTTCAGGAAAACCGCGATTTCGGGGACGTTTTCGCCGAATTCACGGGGTTGGCGGCGGAGCACGATAAAGCCGCGCCGGGGGCGATTTTCGAGCAGGCCCGGTTCCACCAGGGACTGGAGCGCCCGGTGAACCACGCTGTAGCTGATGCGAAATTTTACGGCCAGCCGCCGGACCGAGGGAACGGCTTCGCCGACCGGGTACGCGCCGGTCAGGATATGCTGTTCGACGTACTCGGCGACTCTCTTCCCGGCGTTTCCGAAGCGCTTTTCCAGTGATTTCGGGCGCTTCGCATCGGCGGGGGGCTGCGGTTTGGTATTGCGCTTTGACATGACATACTAAAATACCGTCGAAATCGCAATATCCAAACCCGGTTCGAAGTTTTTTGCGGATTCGCGCTGTCGCGGCAAAAAAATTTCGTGGTTTTGCGATATTCGAAATTTGCAAAGCCTGAATGGAGCGGTATATTATCGTCGAAATGAATTGTTTTTTCAGGTTTTTTCTGAAAACCCAAACTTAATGAGGAGCGGTAGCTCGATATGAAAATCATCACTGTGCTTGTGGGTTGTTCGTTGTTGTCTGTGATTCTGGCCGGCTGCGGTCCGGAGTTGGCCCAGACTCCGCTCGGGAGTGAGGAACAGAACTGGCAGCGCACGATCAAGGGCAGCTATTCGTCGTGGCAGCCGCCGCGCGTCGCGCCGCCGGCGATTCATGACAACATGTCAAAGGATTACGTGCCGGCTCCGGAAGTTCCGGCGGCGAACATCGAAGTGACCGACACCGAAGTGGTGACTCCGACGATGGCTTCCGAAGACGTCACCGTGACGGAAAAGGATGCCAAGGGCGATGTGGTTGCCCAGGAAACGGTGACCACGACCGAGAAGGTGGAAAAAGCCGCCGCTCCGGCCGGTTCGAGTTACACTGTGGTGAAGGGAGACACCTTGTCATTGATTTCGCAGAAAGTGTACAAGGATGGCCGCAAGTGGAACCGGATTCTGAAGGCCAACGATGCGTTGCTGAAGGGCAATGCGAACAAGCTGAAGCCGGGTATGAAGCTGGTGATTCCGGCGCCCTGACGGGAAGTTCCGCATTCGCGATTCCGGGGAAACCGCAGTAGCGGTTTCCCCGTTTTTTTTGATTGAAAAAAGAAAAAAGCGCCGCAGGCTAAAAAAGCGCGAAGCGCCAAAAGAAAAGAGCGCCGCAGGCTAAAAAAAAGCGCGAAGCGCCAAGCCCGCCCCCCGTCGTACGGGGTCGCAGTCCAGCGCGCGAAAAGCGCTGGTCGCTCGCGATCCACGCGAGCGAAGCTAAGCG
>CAZRFG010000062.1:0-13004 GCA_964599205.1 uncultured Victivallaceae bacterium | reverse complement strand
GTCACCCACGAAGCCTACCGCCGCGAGATCGGCGATGAATTCGGCAAGACCGTTCCCGGCATCTTCACCGACGAGCCGAACTACCTTCATGGCCACCTCGACGTCCAGACCGCCTGGACCCCGGCGCTGCCGGCGAAATTCCGCGAAATCTACGGCTACGATCTCCTCGATCACCTGGTCGAACTCTTTCTCCACGTCGACGGCGAAGAGTTTTCGCGCGCCCGCTGCGACTACCGGGCGCTGGCGACGGTGCTTTACGTCCGCGCCTTTGGCAAGCTGATCGGCGAATGGTGCGGCCGCAACCGCCTCGAAATGACCGGCCACAACCTCGCCGAGGACAACCTCGTTTCGCAAACCCTGATGGCCGGGGCGGCGATGCCGCTTTATGAATTCATGCAGGCCCCCGGCATCGACCTCCTGACCGAGCACTGGGGGATTTTCAACACCGCCAAGCAGTTGAGCTCGATGGCCCGCCAGTTCGGCCGCGCCCGCCGCCTGTCCGAAACCTACGGCTGTACCGGCTGGGACTTCCCCTTTGCCGGGCACAAGGCGCTCGGCGACTGGCAGTACGCCTGCGGCATCAACTACCGCTGCCAGCACCTCGCCTGGTACACCATGGCGGCCGAGGCCAAGCGCGACTACCCGGCAAGCATCTCCTACCAGTCGCCGTGGTTCGACCGCTACAATGCGGTCGAGTCCTACTTCGCCCGGCTGGGGGCGGCGCTGGAGGAAGGAACCGAGCGGCGCGATCTCCTGGTGATCCACCCGATCGAATCGACCTGGGGGGTGTTCGCCCCCTACACCACTTGCGAACGCGGCAAGGACGCCGCCGCTCCGGCCACCCCCGGCGAACGCTGGCGCGAGGAGGAAACGCGATTCCTCGCCGCGCTGACCAACCCGATTCTCGCGGCCAACATCGACTTTGACTTCGGCGACGAAGAGGTGATGAGCCGCCATGCCGCGGTGGCGGGAGCCGAACTCCGGGTCGGCATCGCCCGCTATCGCGCGGTGCTGATCCCCCGGCTCCGGACCATTCGCGCCGGCACCCTCAAACTCCTCGCCGACTTCGCCCGCGCCGGCGGCACGGTCGGCTATTACGGCGCGCCGCCGGAGCGGGTCGACGCACAGTTGTCGGGCGAGGCCAAGGCCGCCTACAAGCTCTTCACTCCGGTCAAAGAAGCGGATTTCGCAAGCTTTTTCTCCCCCGTTGCCCGGACGGTGTCGATCGCCGACGGCGCGGGCCGCGAAATCGCCCCGGCGCTCTATATGCTCCGCGAAAGCGAGGATGCCGACACCCTCTTTGTCTGCAATCACGGGGTTGAATTCAGCAACGACGACATGAAGTACGGTCTGGTGCGCGACCGCAAGCTCGCGTTCCCGGAGGTCACGGTCAAACGCTTCGGCGGCCGTTTCGGCCATGTTTATGAGCTCGACCTCAATACCGGACGCTGGCAGCGGGTGGCAGCCGAGGTCAAGGACGGCGCGCTCGAATTGCAGACTTCGCTCGCCGAACTCGGCTCGCGACTCTTTGTCTTCACCGACCGCGCGGTGCCGGGTGCGGTCGCGGCGACGGCGGCGAAACCGGCGGGATCGGTGCTTGCACTCGCCTCAACCCCGGTGCCGGTCCGCCGCAGCGAGCCCAATGTGCTGGTGCTCGACCACTTCGACTACCAGCTCGACGGCGTCCCGGCGGGGGAAAACGTCTACTTCATCACCGCCGATGACGAGGTGCGTAAACACCTCGGCGTCGCGCCGCGCGGCGGAGCGATGGTCCAGCCGTGGCTGCGCGGCAAACGGCCGGTGCCGGCGGAGCAAGTCAAGCTCAAGCAGCGCTACCGCTTTCAGGTCGAAGTCCGGCCGCAGGGCGAGCTCTTTTTCGCCGTCGAACGCCCGGATTTGTACACCGTGACGATCAACGGGCATCAGGTGTCAAAGAGGGACGCGGGGTACTGGTGCGACTTGTCGCTCCGCAAGCTCAAACTCGATCCGGCGCAGCTGGTCGAGGGGGAAAACATCCTCGAACTCGACTCGATCTATCACGGCGACCTTCCCGGCCTCGAATCGGCGTTCCTGCTCGGAGAATTCGGGGTGAAGGAGATGACGCTCACCGCCCCGCCCGCCAGGCTTGCCCCCGGCGACTGGGTGCCGCAGGGACTGCCGCACTACGCCGGGAACCTCAGCTATTGCTATGACCTCGAACTCACGGCCAAACCGGAGCGGGCGTTGCTCGAAATTCCGGACTATCGCGGGGTGGCGCTGGAGGTCGCGGTCAACGGCGGCGCGCCGGTGCTGCTGCCGTGGCCGCCCTATCAACTCGAGATCGGCGGCACGCTCAAGGCCGGGAAGAACGCGATCGCGGTGACCGTCCTCGGCCACCGCCGCAATTCGCACGGGCCCTTTTACCTCGACACCAAGTGGCCGGACTGGACCGGGCCGCACCAGTATCACATCTACACTCATCCGGCGAAGCAGCTGGTGCCCTGCGGCCTCTTCGCTCCGCCGGTGCTGAAGATCAACTGAAGCGGACCGGTTTGCCGCTGGCGGCGGACTCATAACAGGCGGTGATGAGTTCGACCGCGCGGCGGCCTTCGCGGCCGGAGACCGAGAGCGGGCGGCGTTCGAGAATCGCCGCCGCCAGTTCCTCGATCTGACGCCGGTGCCCCTCGCAGGACATCGCATTGGGACGCGAAGCGCCGCCGGTGATGCCTTCGCCTTTGCCGCCCTCGGCGCGGATGGCGGCGTCTTCCGGACGCTCCTCGGCAAAAACCCAGCGGGTGATGCGGTCGTCCTCAAGTGTCGCACTGCCGCCGGTACCGACCAGCTCGACCCGGCGGGGAAATCCCGGCGCACAGGCGGTGCCGGCGGCGATGGTGCCGAAGGATCCGTTGGCGAAGCGGAGCAGGGCGGCGGCGGTATCCTCGACCTCGATGCCATGGTGCAACCGCCGGGCGGTGTGGGCACTCACTTCGGCGACTTCGCCATTGAGGTGGAGGAGGAGATCGACGGTGTGAATCCCCTGATTCATCAGCGCCCCGCCGCCGTCGAGCGCCATGGTGCCGCGCCACGAAGCCGACGTGTAATACTCCGGCGTGCGGTGCCAGTGCATGGTCGCCGCGGCAAAGACCGGGGTGCCGAACCGCCCCTCGTCGACCGCCCGCTTGATCAAGCGGACGTTGGCGGCGAAACGGGACTGGAAAACCGCCGACAGCAGCACCCCGGCCTCGTCGCAGGCGGCGATCAGCAAATCGATTTTTTCGGTGGTGACTTCGAGCGGCTTTTCACACAGAATATGCTTCCCCGCGCGGGCCGCCGGGATCGCCACTTCGGCGTGGAGGCCGCTGGGGGTGGCGATGGTCACCGCCTCGACATCGGAGGCGAGGAAGCTCGCCAGGTCGGCCGCGGCGCGGCAGTTGTGGCGTTCGGAAAAAGCCGCCGCCCGGGTCGGGTTGCGGTCGTACACCGCGACCAGTTTGGCCTGGGCCGCGCGTGACAGCGCCTCGGCGTGGATTTCGGCGATCGCGCCGGTGCCGATGATGCCGAAGGAAACAGCTCTTTGCTTCATATCTCTCCTGAAAAATCAGAGTAACCTGGCCCCGGTCAGGGCGAAACGAACTTCCCCCGGATCGCGGAGCGGATATTCACTGCCATAGACCAGACGACCGGTTCCGAAACGGTCGCGGATCTGTTCAAAAGTCAAACCGGTATCGGAGAGACGCGAGCACTCGAAGCGCAGTCCGGGATGGTTCCCGAAGCGTTCGAGCAGCGGAAAAAAGTCGCAGGCGCGGACCCCCTGAAAACAATATTCATTGCCCGGCGCTCCGGCGAGAAAGGCGAGCAGTTCGTCGAGCTTCACCAACCGCAGCTGCCAGGCCCGGTGGCGGAAACGGTGGTCGCCGAGTTCAAGGTTGATCCAGAGCGGCAACCCGAGAGCCGCCGCGCGGGCGAAAAATTCCCGGTGCGCGGGATCGTCGAGCCGCCAGTTGTGGGCGTAAGGAGAAAGCCAGCCGCCCGCGAAACCGCCCGTCGCCGCGTCCTCGAGCACCAGTTCGCGGTTGTATGCGGCGGGGTCGAGCGTGGCGAGCGGCTTGAGCGCGGAATATGACCGGCATCGCGCCCGGTGTTCCCGGTTGCCCGCGAGGTGGTCGCAATAAAACATCCCGGTCAGGTCGGCGACAAAGGCGATGGCCCCCTCCCCCTCAAGCCGCGCGGCAAGTTCGGCGGCACTGTTCCCCCTAACCGGAAAAAACGGGCTTTGCCCGCAGAAGATGAAGTGGTCGGCGGCGAAAAGCGGGGAATCCGGCGCGACCGCCCCCGCCGGAGCGGCTTTGGACGCGGCGGGGAGTCCGGTCAAATTGAACACCCGGACCGCGTTGCGCCAGCTAATTTGTTCGCGCGCTTCCGGCGCGAGGTCGGCGAACGCCAGCTTGGCCAACTGCGAGAGATTGCTCCGTCCGTAAAAGTCGGAGCCGTAGAGGACGCGCTCGGCCCCCTCCGCCGCCACCAGTGCCGCCGCCATACCGGGCTCGGGAAAGCCGCCGGAAAGATCCAAAAAGGCGTTGGCACCCGCGAACTTCCTGATCATCCCGAGGCTCTGACGCCAATTGCCCCCGGCGTGGGCGGCGATCATCGTCGTATCGGGATGATTCCGGCTGAGTTCGGCGAATTCACGAATGTCGATTTCGCCGGGCAAATTGCCGTCGGTGCGGTTGTAGACATGGAGCAGCACCGGAAGTCGGCGCTTGCCCGCCCCGGCCAGCACCCTGGCAGTGTTTTCGAGCGAGCCCGCGCCGTCCTTGAGCGAAGTCCAGAGCTTGATCCCGATCGCCCCGTCGGCCAGCGCGCGATCAAGCTCCTCCGGCCAGTCCGGCTGCTGCGGATCGAGATAGGCGAGGAAGCGCGCCCGCTCGGGATGGCGCCGGACAAAGGCCGCCGCCTGCCGGTTCGCCCGGCGGGGAATCCCCGGCGCGGGGTAATACTCCCAGTCGCCGAGACAGCTCACAATGACCAGGTCGACTCCCGCGCGGAGCGAATCGGCGAGAAGCCGGTCCTCGTATTCCGGCGTGGCGAGTTCAAACTTCGGCAAATGGACGTGGCTGTCGATCAGCATGGCGATTCCCTTTATTTTTTGCGGGCGAAATAGTATTTGTTGAGCAGGATCGGGTCGCCGTCGAAGAGCACCTGATTTTTGATCATGCTGACATGCCCGTCGAGCCACAGCACCCCCATCGTCGCATAGTCGTCGTGGCGGCCGTCAAAATAGGGGCGGCCCTGCGCGGCATAAAGATAATTGGTCTGGGTGGTTGAGGTCGAGGCGTGATCCGAACTTTCGCCGATGCCGAGGGTCTGGCTCGGCTTGGTGACCTGATTGGGCTTGGTCACGTTGTAAATCGTGCCCGAAATGTACCCCAGCAGGTCGCCGGTGCAATAATTGAAACCGTAGCCTCCGCCGACCTGCGGCGAGGTGTCGGGAATGACGACCGCCGAACTTTCCTTTTTCCACTCCGGACATTTGAAAATGCCCTTGCCGCAGAAAGCTTTCTTGTCGGCCAGCGAAGCGCTGATGTCAAGTCCGGCGTAGTGGGCGATCTGGAGCTTCCAGCTTGCCGCGGAGAAAGCGGTGCCGTGCACCACCGCTCCGGCCTGCGGAAAAAAGTCGAAGTCGGCGGTATACATCGCCATTCCGGTGCCCTGCTGGCGGAGGTTGCCGGTGCAGGACGATTTTTTGGCCTGATTGCGCGCCTTGTTGAGGGCGGGCAGCAACATCGAGGCGAGAATGGCGATGATCGCGATCACCACCAGGAGTTCAATCAGCGTGAAAAGGGAGCGAGCATGGACAAAAATGGTCTTGAGGTTCATTTCTTACTTTCCCCTGTTTTTTTTCGACGACAGCTCAAAGATGACAAATCGGGATGGGGCGGGGTCACTTTTGTTGTCGGCCGTTCGCCGTTTCGCCGCGCAGCAGTACCCCCCAGGCGGCGAGGACCGAGGAGCGGGCGTCGTCGCGTTTGGTCCGGTCAAAAATTTCCCGGATTCGCGCCGGGATGGAGGGGTCAATGTCGTAGAATTCGGCCCAGCCGGCTTGGGAATGCTGGTAACTTGCCCCCGCGATCAGCGAACCGTCAACCCGCTCGGCGAGCGGTTTCGCCTGGTTGCCGCGGTCGATCCGAAGATGGAAGGTTTTGGCCAGCTTCGCCATATCCGCATCGGTGATCACCAATTGGCGGCGGCGGCATTCGGCGAAGAAACGCAGTGAGAGCTGAAAATGGCTGGTGTCCTCGACCACCGGGGTTTTCATCACGAAAACCGGGGTGTTGACCGAACCCGCGTCGGCTCCCCAGCCGAGACGATTGAGCCGGGTCCAGTAGTAGAAAGTCACCGTGCCGTCGGGATTGTCCTCAAGCTCCTTTTTCATGAAACCGGCGAGCTTGCGGGCGCGTTCGAGGTAAAGTTCCCTTCCGGTCGCGTCGTAGAGATACAAATAGGCCAGGCCGCTCATGGCAAGAGTATTGTTGGGCTCGGGCACCCCGTCGCACCAGAACGGCATCCCGGGCTCAAAAACGACGTAGCCGCCGTCGGGATGTTCGCGCCAGTCCTGGTCCATGTCGTCCATCGCCTCCCCGGCGCACTGGAGGTAACGCGCCGCCGCGTCGCCGTATCGGGCCTTCAGCGCCGGATCGGCCTTGACCGCGAGCGCGAAGCGGAGCAGCGGAACCACCCCCTTGCCGGTATGGTGACCGTGCATCACGAAGTTGTTGCCCGGCGTTTTGACCGAACCCGCCGCCGCCGGGGGTTGATCGCCGACTTTTTTGACCTTGATCGCGGTGCGGGCTTTGGCGGTGTTGACTTTTTCCTCGACGTCGGCCATGGTGAGGCCGTCGATTTTTTTGCAGAGCGAGCGGTCGCCGGCTTTGGCATTATGCGACTCGAGGGCGAAGGTGCCCGCGACGGGGTCGGAGGTCACCGTAACCTCGGTCTCCTGATTGTGGCTGAGGAGCGTCGAACGCACCTCGAGCGACGGTTTGCCGTTGGCGTCAAGCAGCGTCACCGGGCCCCCGGTGCCGTAGAAGGGATCGGCCAGCCAGCCGGCGCGCAAGCGGCCGCGGTAGTCCTTGATCCCAAGCTTGTCGGCGCGGGCGGCGACCGCCCGGTCGGCGAGCTTGACGAACATGTCGAGGAATTCCGGGTCGCCGGTGGCGAGATACCCGTCGATCATCGCATCGAGGTCATAGGAGACACCCCAGGCAATGGCGTACTGCAACTTTTCCGGCGGGGTTTTGAGCCGGGCGTCGAGCGTTTTTTGACACATTTCCTTGAATTTGAGCCGGACATCCGGCGCGGAAACGGGAGCGGGAGCGTCGGCGGCGCGCGAGCAGCAAATGCCGCCGCAGAGGAGCAGGAGTCCGAGAGCGATTCTTTTCATCACGCGTTCCTTCCGTTACATCGTTCGCAGCGCTTTTTTCAGCCGTTCCAGCGCCTGGTCGACATCGGCGTCACGGTGGCTGAAGTTGACGTAATTGACACTGTAGAAACTCAAACCGTGGCGGAAAGCCGCCCGGTAAAAGGCTTCGCCGGTGGCCGGGTCGGCCGGCACCACCGCTTTGCAGGGGGCGAACCCCTTGAATTCAACCGGGATGCCGTAGTGGCGGGTCAGCTCGGCCGCACCGTTCCAGAGCAGCGACCCCACCCGCCAGAGGTGTTCGACCACGTTTTCACGGCGGTAGATTTCGAGCACCGCTTTGGCGGCGGCGAGCGACAGCGTTTCACCGCCGTAGGTCGAGGAAACGACGGCTTTGTCGAGGACTTCCATATACTTCTTCTTGCCGAGGAAGGTCGAAATCGGCATGCCGTTGGCCATGCCCTTGGCGAAGACCGCGAGGTCGGGAACGGTCTGAAAATACTGCTGCGCCCCACCGACGGCGATCCGGAAACCGGTGACGATCTCGTCGATGATCATCAACGCCCCGTAACGCTTGGTGAGCGCGCGGATGAAGGGAAGAAAGGTCTCCCCCTGCTGCATAAAGGGATATCCGGCGGCGACGATCACCGCCGCGATGCTGCCGCCCTCGGCGGCGAAAAATTGCTCGAGCTCCGCCTCGTTCCCCCAATGGCCGACCAGGAAGAGGTCGGCGACCGCCTTGGGGACGCCGGGCGGGACGCCGGTGCTCTTGTCGCGCGGGTTGACCGCGGCCCCGGTGCCGACCGCGTTGAGCCAGCCGTTGTAACCGATCTGGACGATCTTGTCGCGGCCGGTGGCGGCGCGGGCGATCCGGATCGCCGCGGCGCAGGCTTCGCCGCCGGTTTTGAGGAAGCGCGCCTGTTCGGCGCAGGGAATCACCTCGCAGAGCATCGCCGCCACCTCGCCCTCGAGCGGGTGGGGATGGCCGAAGACAATGCCGTCCTCAAGCTGCTTTTTGATCGCTTCATTGACTTCGTCGACGGCGTAGCCGAGGGTCACCGGGCCGAGGCTGTTGCGGAAATCGATGTATTCGTTGCCGTCGGCGTCCCACACCCGGCAGCCCTTGCCGCGGACGATCACGGCGGGTTCGTCTTTGCCGTAAATGGCGCGTTTGGAGACGGTCGAGGAGCCGCCGGCGAGGTGGGTCAGCGATTTTTTGAACAAAGCGGCGGATTTTCGGGTGCTGCGCATGATTCAATCCTCAGTTGGGGGTGGTGACCAGTGACGGCGGCAGCGGGGCGACGTAGCGGTCGACGCCGCCGCAGGCCCGGAACCGCCGGTAAAAGACCAGTCCGCAGCCCACCGCCGCCAAAGCGATGACGCTGCCGATCAGAAAAGTGTAAATATACTGGTGGCCGGTCAGGTCGAGGAACTTCCCCAGCGCCGGCAAATAGAGCACCTGGCAGCACGAGGTCACCAGTCCGGCCGCCGAATTGAACTGGGCGAAGGCGCTGCGGGGAAGAATCCGCATCGGCAGCGACGCGCTGACCGTGCCGTAACTCCCGGCGACGATCCCCTGAATGGTGTAGACGATCAGGAAGCTGGCGGTGTCGGTGACGATGAAGTAGCCGCTGAGCAAGGTCGCCGCATAGATGAACAGCATCGCGAGCGCCGCCCGCAGCGGATGGAAGCGGTCGGCGATCGCGCCGAGGAAATAGGAGAGCACCAGCGACGCGCCGAGCATCACCGCGGCGGCTTTGCCGTACTGGGACATCGGCACCTCAAGCTGCTTGGCGTAGAGAATCGCGAAATTGCCGAAGGAGCCGAGCGCCAGCGCCGTCAAGGTGAAATAGGCGAAGGCAAGGCGGTAGTGGGTTTCGGAGTAGCAGTCGCGGAAGTACCCTTTGATCGCGGCGATCCGGCCGGGGACGACCGGCGCGGGAGGCGGCGGATATTCGCCTTCCTTGAGGTTGAGGCACATGATCAAAAAGACCGCGCCGTAGACCAGCCCGAGGCCGGCGAGGATAAAGAGATAGTACTCCTCGGCGTGTCCGATGACGAAGCAGTTGAAAAGAATCCCGTCGACCAGACTGACTGCCCGGAAGAGGCCGTAGAAGCGCCCCATCAGCACCGCCGGCAGCACGTCGTTGATCAGCGCCGAGAACATCCCCGCCGCGGTGATCGCGGCGAATTCATAGACCACCCAGCAGGCGGTCAGCAGCGTCAGCACCGTCGGTTCGGCCGCGAAGCCCAAAGCGGGGCCCAGCCAGGCCCCGATTTTGGGGCTGAAGGCCATCCCCACCATCGCACCCGCCGCGATCGGCGTCGCCACCAGCAAAAACGGCAGCCGCCGCCCGATCCGGGTTCGGCAGCGGTCGGATTTGTAGCTGATGAAGGGGCCGATCACAAAGCCGATCGCGCTGGGAAGCGACATCAGCACCAGCCCGATGGTGAAGTTGGAAGCGCCGAACTGGCGGAACAGCAGCTGCATCACCGGGCCGATCGAGCGGTCTTTGAGCGAGATCGCGAAATCCCCCAGCAGCAGCAGGAAAAAAAGGGTGACCACGCCGCTCACCGTGTAGGTAAGGGTGCCGACTTTCCAGATTTTCGGGGCTTCCGCCGGGGTGGTTTCGCTCATGATGATTTACTTGCGGTAATAGTTCTCGACTTTGCGGAAAGCCTTGACCAGCATCTCGACTTCCTGTTCGCCGTAGCTTTCAAAGAATTGGAGGATAAAGTGGTCGCGGACCGCCTGTTCGCAGTTGGGAACCCAATACGCCTCGTCCGGATTGCCGCGATAGAGCGGGTTGTTCCACGGATGTTTGTTTTTGCGCCCGGCGAACCAGGCCATGTGGGAGGGGACGGCGTGGCCGTAGCCCGGAATCAGCAGCGCGCCCTCGGCGATCAGGGCGGCACAGAACTCTTCCTTGGTGCACGTGACCGCGTCGGCGTTGAACTTCAGCCGCCACCACCAGTAGCAGTGCTCGAAGCCGGGCCGGAGTTGCGGGATGGTGACCGCTTTGAGTTCGCCCAGACCGCGCTCGCGGAGCATCGCCGCCACCCGGCGGCGGCGTTCGACGATGCCGGGCAGCTTCTTGAGCTGGGCGCGGCCGATCACCGCATGGATTTCATCGAGATTGCAGTTGATCGCCGGAATCACGTTGGTGCTGCCGGCGGGGAGATTGAAGGGTTTGCCGCGGTCGGCGGCCCGGCGTCCGGCCCAGTAATCGTCCTCGGTTTCGGAGACCACCGCGCCGCCCTGGCCGCCGGTGCACATGTGTTTGCCGAACATCAGCGAAAACGCGCCGTAGCGGCCGAACGTGCCGACGTTTTTGCCGTCGATCGTGGCGAGGTGGGACTGGGCGCAGTCCTCGACCACCGGGAGGCGGTGTCTGGCGGCGACTTTCATGATCGCGGGCATGTCGGCGGGTTCGCCGCCGATGTGGGCGAGCACGATCGCCGAGGTGCGTTCGGTGATCCGCGCCTCGATCTGGGCGGCTCCGGTGTTGAACGAACCCGGTTCGGTGTCGGCCGGCACCGGAATGCAGTTGTTGATCGCCACCGGCATCATCCCGCCCGGATCGGTGATGCTGCCGACGATCACTTCCGAAAAAGGCGGCAACTCGAGCGCCTTCAAGGCGACGTAGACCGAATTGGTGCCGCTGTTGACCCCGTCGGCATAGGCCGCGCCGATCCGGGCCGCGAACTCCTTGCCGAACGCCTCTTCCTGCGGTCCGTTGTAGCCGGGAGCGTTGCCGCTTGCGATCGCCTCGTCGAAGAGTTGACCGATCGCCGCTTTTTCCTCCGCGCCGAAGTGAAAGCGTCCGGGAAGAACGCCGATCGCCTTTTCGCCGCCGTGGATGGCGAGTTTTTCCTGCTGTTTGCTCATCTTTACGATTCCTTGATCAATGTTTCCGCATTCCGGTGGTATAGTTTCTCCAGCACCCCGGCCGGCAGGCCGAGGGTGGCGATAAACTCCTGGTGGACATTGTCGAAGTAATCGCGGGCGTAGAGCACCCGGTCCTGAAATTCGGTCAGGAAACCGGCCGCAAAAGCGGGATCGCGGGAAAGGGCGAGACAGCCCGATCCGGCGGAAAGGTCGCAGTACAAATTGGGATAATGCCGGAGCAGTTCCGGCACCCGGCCGCCGGGGACGACTTTGGCGTCTTGGGGCGGGTAATTGGTCGTTTTCCAGAGTTCGTCATCCGAAATATGAATCCAGAAGCCCGGCGCGTGGCCGAGGAAAACGGTGTCGGGACAGGCGGCGAGCACCCGCTCGATGGTATCGATCGAGCCGCCCCACCATTCGCACCACGGGTCGGAGGCCGAGCGGCGCAGATCGTACTGGAGGTGAAAGGTCACCGGCATCCCGAGTTCGCCCGCCAGGCGGAAAAGGGCGATCGCCTCGGGGCGGTCGTACTCCATCCGCGCCTTGAGTTCGCCGCAGATCCGGGCCCCGTGGCGGTCGTGCGCGTCGCGGAGCACCCGGAGCGCGTCCGGCCGGCGCGGGTCGGGACAGCAGCCGAGAGTGAAGCGCTCCGGCGCTTTTTCGGCATAGGGGAGGCAGCACTCAAAGGGAATCGGGCCGTGGGCGAGACCGCGAAGCGGCCCCGGGGTCACCTCGCGGTAACGCGGATCGAATTCATCCTCGCCGCACTCCCAATTGAGAAGCCAGGTCTGCGCGATGCCGCAGCGGTCCATATTGGCGATGAAGCGGTCAAGATCGTGGTCGTACCAGTCAGGGTGATTGTGCGCATCGATGATTTTCATCATTCAACCTCATACCGAAAACCGGGATAAAATATTCCTTTGGCATAATTATACAACAGGCATTCCCAAAAAGCAAGGGCAGTTTGAAATAAAATCGCAAAAAACGCTCTCGGAATAAATCGGTTTATTTTGCCGTGAAGCGTTGATATCGAGGTATTTTTCAGTGTAAACCAAGCGCTTTGAAAGCGGGCTGGAAGGAAACTTGAAATAAAATATGCCATTGGCATAAAAATATCGAACCCGTGAATCGACAGAATCAATCGGCGTCGTCGGAGCCGGCCGGGGGGAGGCTGGCGCGCCGGATCAGTTCGCCGCCGATCTTGACGTTGGCGGGGCGTTTGCCGGATTGCTTCCACTCCCGCAGCATCGCGATCGATTGCTCGGCGAGCGCTTCGGTGGGTTCGCTGATGGTGCTCAGCCCGACCGAGGGGGCTTCGACCCAGGAGACGTTGTCGTAGGAGATCAATGCGAGATCGGCGGGAATGGCGAGGCCGAGGCGGCGGGCGATTTCATAAATCCGGGCGGCGCGCCAGTCGCGGATGACGAAAAAGGCTTCCGGCCGGTCGGACCGGCTCAGGAACTCGAGCAGCAGGGGATCCGGATCGGTCACCGTGCCGGGCGGCACGCTCCGCAGCAAATCGGTCGGGCTGGTCCAGTAGATGATCCGGCCGGGGTCGAGCGCGAGGTCCTCCTCGGCGAGGACGCCCCGGAGGCCGGCGATCATTTCCCGACAGAAGAAACTGTCGGAAGCGGCGGCGAGCACCCCGATCCGGCGGAGTCCGGCCCTGACAAACTCGCGACCGGCGATCCGGCCGATTTCGCGAAAATCGACCCGGAC